>JBEPXU010000048.1:7926-10727 GCA_041641735.1 Ectothiorhodospiraceae bacterium | reverse complement strand
AATCTTTTTTGTGCCGACTCACGACTGTACCTCTGCCCAGCTCGGTGCCGAGGAGAAGAATCGTCTCAGTCACCGCGGTCAGGCCCTGCAGTGCCTGATGCACGCCCTGGAAAAATAGCCGGTGGAAGGGTGCCCAGCCCTCACTCCTGTCCGATGTTGCTAAGTTTCCCTGCACCCCTGCCGCTCTCCCTCTACATCCACTTCCCCTGGTGTGTGCGAAAGTGTCCCTATTGCGACTTCAACTCCCACGAGCCACGCGGCGAGATCCCGGAACGGCAATATATCGAGGCGTTGCTGGCCGACCTGCAACAGCAACTGCCGGCGGTGTGGGGGCGTCCCGTCGGCTCGGTCTTTATCGGCGGTGGCACGCCGAGCCTGATGAGTGCCGAAGGGCTGGAGCGTCTTCTCTCCGGTCTGCGTGCCCTGCTGGGTTTGACCCCCGAATGCGAAATCACGCTGGAGGCCAACCCCGGCACCGTAGAGCAGGGGCGTTTTGCCGAGTATCGTGCGGCCGGGATCAACCGCCTCTCCATCGGCGTCCAGAGTTTTGCCGGGGAACAGCTCAACCGCCTGGGGCGGATTCACACCCGGGAGGAGGCGCTGCGCGCCGCTGAAGCCGCGCACGCTGCAGGGTTGGAAAACTTCAATCTGGATCTGATGTTTGGCTTGCCGGGGCAGAATGCCATTGCGGCACAGGAGGATGTGGCGCAGGCGATCGCCCTCTCGCCGGCACACATCTCCTACTACCAGCTCACCATTGAACCGAATACCGCTTTTGCCCATCAGCCGCCGGTGCTGCCGGAGGAGGAGTCGCTGTGGACGATTCAGCAGCAGGGGCAGGAAACTCTGGCGGAGGCAGGCTATGTTCAGTATGAGGTGTCCGCGTATGCCCGTGAGGGTGCACGCTGCCAGCACAACCTCAACTACTGGCGTTTCGGTGACTACCTGGGGATCGGTCCCGGTGCCCACGGCAAACTGACCCTCCCTGCCGAGGGGCGTGTTGAGCGGCTGTGGATGCAGCGCCACCCGCAGGCCTATCTGGATAAGGCCGGTAGTGAGGCGGTGGTGGCAGGCCGGCGCGATCTGGACCGGGCGGACCTGGCGCTGGAGTTTATGATGAATGCCCTGCGCCTGAACGAGGGCTTCGAGACCATGCTGTTTCAGGCCCATACCGGTATGCCGATCAGCGTTGTGGAAAAGCCACTGACAGAGGCCGTGGAAAAGGGACTGATCGAGTGGCAACTGCAGCGGGTGATACCGACCGAGCGTGGACGGAGCTACTTGAATGAGCTGCTGCAGCTCTTTATGCCGGAGGAGGATTCGTGATGAGTGATGATGACGGTTATACCCCGATCGACTGTGGTGTCTATTCCGAGTATGAACTGGCCATTATGCATCGACGCAAGATGCGCCTGCACTGGAAGGATGATGAGGGCACGGACCATATTGATAACGTTCTGCCGCAGGACCTGAAGACGGCCGACAAACGGGAATACCTGATTGCGGAGCGCCAGGATGGCAGTACCCTCAAGCTGCGCCTTGATCGTATACTCAAGGCCGCTGTGGCAGACGCCTGAAACCAACCGACGGGAACCCTATGAGTAACGGTGATATTGTCTCGATCTTGATCAATCTGGTGGTGGGGATCTACTTCGCCGTCTATTACCCGCGAAGTGTGCGTAAACGCTTCACGGACCGGAGTACCCCGAGGGCCTTTACCCTGTTGTTAAAGGTGGTTCCCCTGCTGGGTTATCTGATCATCGGTATGACTGTGATATACACCGTCGCCCTGCTAACCGGGATGATACCGCCGCAGCCCGCGGCCTAGAGGGTTTTGAGGGTCTCGTAGAACTCCTCATAGGGGATATAGTGGCTGCCGTCGCAGGAGAAGGTCATGCCGATGATGCCGTTAATCAGGTTGATCGAGGCATTGCGCAGGTAGACGGTCTCGTCGGTAAGACGCATGCGCTTGAATTCCTGAAGGATATTGTGGACCTCTGAGGGCTCGATCTGCGGTCGTTCGGCACAAACTGCCGGGGCGAATTGCTCAAGAAACCCCGGTTTGAAGATCTCCTCGCCGACAAATACCTGATAACGGTAGGGGTCGTTGTAAAACCAGCATGTAAGCTGAGTGCTGGAGAAGTGGATCTTGGCGTGAAAGACGCCGCGCATGGTCAGAAAGTTCTCCACAATCCCCATCAGCTCGTCAATCCGGCGATCGAAAAGACTCCCCTCACGTTTCTGTTCAAAAAGAAAGCGTCGGACAGAAGGGTCACCCTTGATTTGCAACCAGCGTTTATCCATCGGTGTCAGCTCCGAGTGCGGAAAAAGGGGTGGGCATGGAAGATTCCGAGTTAATCAGTAGATAATTATATACTACACGAGGCCCGCTCTCACAACGATGCGAACGCACCGTTGTGAACCGGGTAGCATTATGTATCGTGTGAGATGGCTGGACGGCGAGAGATCGCGGTGAGGCGGGTTACTACTCCCTTAGCTCATCCATTATGGAGAGGATGTCGTTTTTCCAGCGCCTCAGCTGGTAGGAGAACTCGTCGTCGTCGACAATCCCACGCAGCATAGTCGGATCCAGCGCCACCAGCAGGGTCTCATCCTGTTCGGCAAAGATGGTCATCTTAAGCGGCAGGTAGGGTATGAGCTCCGGGTGGTCATGACTGAGACGCCGTATCTCCTCGGGTTTGCCGAAAAAGACAATGCGGTATTTATCGGTCTGAAAACCGCTGGTGGTCAGGCCGATATCCACACGCTGTACACGCGAAACCTTGTAGCCATACTCTCCC
>JBEPXU010000048.1:0-7916 GCA_041641735.1 Ectothiorhodospiraceae bacterium | reverse complement strand
AGGGTTTTTTGCAGTGCGAGCATGGTTTCCGGAAAGGACTGGGTGGAGCGCATCATCAGCAGGCTCTCCTCCACGGCACTGGCATTGCCGGCGAGCAGCAACAGCAGCATGAGGGCAGGAAGGCGCAGAAATTTCATCACAGTGTGGCCTCCTCAAGGATGGATTCGTAGATATCGTACATTTTGTTGCAGGACTCTTTGAGCTCAGCATTGTTGTACATACGGCTCATGTAGCGGGGGTTGATCGACATGACCTCAACAGTCCCGTCATCGCGTTTTACGACCGTTACCCGGCAGGGCATAAACAGACCCACGCGGGGGTCGATGCTGAGGGCTTGATTGATAAAGTTAAAGTTACAGAAGTAGACGATAACCTGGTTGGGATCCTCTTTATCCTCATCAAACAGACCGTTTTCGAGGTTCTGGATGCGGATGATACGGAAGTTTTTGCCTATTGCTGCACGTTTTATATTCTCAACGGTCGTCTGGACATCGTAGGGTGACTCCATGGTGAGCTCGGGCTCGATATCGGGGGCGTACTTCCACTCAATCGGTGATTTTTCAAAGCTGCGCACATAGCTGACGATATCGTCGATATCCTGCTCATTGAGGCCGACCTTGAGAAAGGAGATCATCGGCGTGCCTTCGCGCCCATCCATCAGGGTGCGCTTGATCATCTCGTCACTGGCTGCCGCGAGAAAGCCGGTATTGTTGAGTGCCGGGGGCATGACCGGCAGATCGCGGGGCCGAGAGAAGGTTACCCCGGTACCGTGTCCCCCCTCACCTTTGGCGCCATGGCAATGGGCACAGTATTTGGTGAAGAGTTTTTTGCCCCGGCCTGGATCACCATGCGCCGGCTTATGGAGGGCTGGGACGGTTTTTTCCGATTGCGGCGCGAAGGTGCGGATATGGCTGATAATCGCTCGTACCTGTGCATCACTCAGGGTCTTGAAGGAGGGCATGACGCGGCCCGGACGGCCGTGGCGTATGGTGGTGAAGAGAAAGTGATCGTCCACGGCGGACTGAAAACTGGGTAGCGCCAAGGGAATGCCTACCCCCCCTTCGCCATGCAAGCCGTGGCAGGCAGAGCAGTGGCGTTCATAAAGGCGGGCGCCATCGGGCGCGGCGAGCAAACCTGTGCTGAATGTCAATCCGGCAAAAAGCAGTAAAGCGTAGCGAAGCATAAGCGTGGGTCCGTCTCTAGTTATAGCCTTGGGCATTATATTAGTGGTTACTAATTAACTAGCATTGACATAAGTCAACGAAAGCACCATTTGATATAGGGTTAACCCTAAACTGTGTGGAGTCAAACTTGAAACCCTTTGCCGAATCCTGTGTCGAAAACCGCCAGCCTATCCTCACCGTTTTCCGCCAATTGCTGCGGCAGCCACAGCGCTTGCTGGAGATTGGGAGTGGTACCGGTCAGCATGCCGTATATCTGGCCCCTGAATTTCCTGAACTGGTGTGGCAGACCTCGGATCGGGAGGAAAACCACCCCGGGATCAAACAGTGGCTGAAGGATGAAAAGGTGGAGAACGTGCTGATGCCTCTGGTACTGGATGTTCTGCAGCAGTCCTGGCCGGTGGAGTCCGGTTCCATGGATGTCGTCTTCAGTGCCAATACGGCGCATATCATGGGCTGGGATGGCGTGGAGGCGATGTTCACGGGTGTCAGCAGGGTGTTGCAGTCCAATGGGCTGTTTCTTCTCTATGGGCCCTTCCGCTATCGCGGACGCTATACCACGGAGGGGAATGCGCGTTTTGATCAGTGGTTGAAGAGTCGCGACCCGCAAAGTGGTATCCGGGATTTTGAGGCGTTATGTGAATTGGCCATCGCGAAGGAGCTGGAATTTCATCGTGACTTTGCCATGCCCGCGAATAACCGCATCCTGGTCTGGAGGAGGAAGGGATAAATCAACCTGGTGAGATAAAAATGAGGTTACCTATTTCCCAATACCGGTAACGGATAGTGACGGTTAAACCAAAAGACAAAGAATATTACAGCTGTCATGAAATATTCATAAAAGACGTTATTCCCAATAAATTCAATAAGACGTAAGCACCGTATTATTTTTTTTCTTCAGTAATGTCACTGTTTTGTCATTAACGAATGTTTAGATCCCCCTCGCTGAACAACTTTTGTGTTGAATCAGTACGCACCTGGTGCGTATGAGTGCCGCCTGGTGCGGCTGATTCTAAGTCATCGTTTTAAGTCCACCATTACTGGGGGTTCAAATGTTCAAGAAAGCTGTATTCGCAACGGCTGCTATTAGTGCTGTAATGAGCGCAAATGTGCTGGCCGAATCCGCCCGTGACTACATCAGCATTGTAGGTTCGTCCACGGTATATCCGTTTGCCACCGTCGTCGCCGAGCAGTTCGGCAAGACCACCAAGTATAAGACACCCAAGATAGAGTCCACCGGTTCCGGCGGCGGACTGAAGTTGTTCTGTGCAGGTATTGGTGTGCAGCACCCGGATATCACCAACGCCTCCCGCGCGATCAAAAAATCCGAGTTCGATACCTGCCAGAAGAACGGTGTTAAGGACATCGTTCAGATCAAGATCGGTTATGACGGCATCGCTGTGGCCAACGCCAAGAGCGCCGAGCCGATGAGCCTGACCCGTCGTGATCTGTTTTTGGCCCTGGCCAAACAGGTTCCGGGCAAGAACGGCAAGCTGATCGACAACCCGTACAAATCCTGGCATGACGTTAACCCGGCCCTGCCCAATACCAAGATCGAGGTGCTTGGTCCGCCGCCGACCTCCGGTACCCGTGATGCCTTCTCCGAGCTGGTTCTCGGTGCCGGTGCCAAGAGCTTCTCTGACCTTAAGCACCTGCGTAAAGCCAAGGGCGATGACGTCAAGAAATATATGAAGAAGCTGGGCATCCCGATGAACGCCTACAACAAAAAAGGTAAGAAGGTGTTCAAGGCTGTGGCGCACGCTATCCGTGAAGACGGTGCCTACATCGAAGCCGGTGAGAACGACAACCTGATCGTGCAGAAGCTGGAAGCCAACCCGAAGGCACTAGGTATCTTCGGCTACAGCTACCTCGAGCAGAACGCCGATAAGATCCAGGGCTCCAAGATCGAGGGCGTTTCCCCGACCTTCGACACAATCGGTAGCGGTGAGTACCCGGTTTCCCGTCCGCTGTTCTTCTATGTAAAGAAGGCACATGTCGGTGTGATTCCGGGAATGAAGGAGTACCTCGCCGAGTTCACCAGTAACAAGGCCTTTGGTGAAGAAGGTTACCTCTCGGACAAAGGGCTTATCCCGATGTCTAACAAAGAGCGTAACGAGATCGCTAAAGCGGCACGTGACCTGACTCCCATGTCCATGTAAGCCGTGTTGGCCGGACCTTCGGGTCCGGCCTTCATTTCTCTCTTGCTGGAACACGATGTAATGTCCCCTTCGATTCTCGCTTTAATCTTATTGCTGCTAACATCCGTCGCCTTTTATCTGGGGCGACGTCGTTCGTTATGGGTGGCTGGCGGCAAGATTCGTAACCTGCACTCTTTACCCAATCATTACGGTTTCTATGCAGCGCTCTGGTGCGGTATCCCTGCGCTGCTGCTGTTTGGCCTGTGGCAATCGGTTGAATCCACCGTGCTGATGCAGTTTGTTATTGCCGATCTGCCCGCTGAACTGCACGACCTTCCACAAAATCAGCGTGGTCTGGTTCTTAATGATGTCCGCAATATCATCAGCGGCAATATTGTTTCTTCCAATGTGACCGATGAAATCCGTGCAGCAGCAGAACACTACCGGTCACTCAAGGCGACAAGCCACGCTATGCTGAGCGTGGTGCTGCTGTCCATCGCCATGGCTGGCATGAGCTATGCGCTCAAGGCGATTCGTCGTGAAAAGCGTGCCCGCAATGCAGTGGAACGGACGATTCAGGCCTTTCTTATTCTCAGTTCGACGCTTGCGATCTTTACCACTGTGGGCATCGTGCTGTCGGTTCTGTTCGAGGCAATCCGTTTCTTTCAGGCCATTCCCATCAGCGACTTCATGTTCGGTACCGAGTGGAGTCCGCAAATGGCGATCCGCGCCGATCAGGTCGGCTCCAGCGGTGCCTTCGGTGCGGTGCCGCTGTTTACCGGTACCCTGTTGATCTCCTTTATCGCGCTAATCGTTGCGGTTCCCATCGGTCTGATGTCAGCGATCTATCTTGCCGAGTATGCCAACAGCAAGGTGCGTGCAGTTGCCAAGCCGCTGCTTGAGATCCTGGCCGGTATTCCCACGGTGGTTTACGGCTTCTTTGCCGCGCTGACCGTGGCCCCGTTCATTCGCGATAGCGGAACCCTGCTGGGGCTGGATGTCTCCTCGGAAAGTGCACTGGCCGCCGGTGTCGTGATGGGGATTATGATTATCCCGTTTATCTCCTCGCTCTCCGACGATGTGATCAATGCCGTGCCGCAGTCGATGCGCGACGGTGCGCTCGGCCTGGGAGCAACCAAGTCCGAGACCGTGCGTAAGGTGATCATTCCGGCGGCCCTGCCGGGTATTATCGGTTCCATCCTTTTGGCCGCCTCGCGCGCTATTGGGGAGACCATGATCGTTGTGATGGCCGCGGGTCTTGCCTCGAACCTTACCGCCAATCCGTTGGAGGCGGTAACCACCGTGACGGTACAGATTGTCACCCTGCTGGTCGGCGATCAGGAATTCGATAGCCCCAAGACCCTGGCGGCCTTTGCCCTGGGTCTGATGTTGTTCCTGACCACCCTGGTGCTGAATATCATCGCATTGCACGTGGTGCGTAAATACCGAGAGCAATATGAATAACGAAAGCGAAAAAAGAGAACCGAACACAAAGGAGCGGACGATTGATCGGGTCAATCGCGGCCTTGCCAAACGCTATGCGGCGGAACGCCGTTTCAAGATCTACGGCATGACTGCCATCGTGCTCGGCATGACCTTCCTCTCTTTGCTTTTTATTACCATCATCAGCAAAGGCTATACCGCCTTCGTGCAGACCTATGTGTCGCTGGATGTAACCTTTGCTGCCGATTATGTCGACCCACGCGGTGACCGCAGCCGCGAGAGTCTCTCCGTGGGTGACTATAACGGTATCGTGAAGAAGGCGATGCGTGAGGCGTTTCCTTCAGTGACACGTCACCGCGATAAGCGCAATCTCTACAGCCTGGTAAGCACCGGTGCCTCCTATAAACTGCGCGATATTGCGCTGAGCGATCCGGCAATTGTCGGTACCACGCAGCGAGTCTGGGTCGCAGCGGATGACGATGTCGATATGATCGTCAAGGGTCACATTCGGTATGAGGAGGGGCAGGAGGTACCTGTCTCAATGCAGCAAAAGATGGACTGGGTGGAGACGCTGCAGGCAGATGGTCGGATCGAGAAACGTTTCAACACCAATTTCTTCACCCATGGGGATTCGCGTGAGCCGGAGCAGGCCGGGATCTGGGGCGCGGCCGTGGGCTCGTTCTACACCATTATCGTTACCCTGCTGCTGTCCTTCCCCATCGGCGTCGCCGCGGCGGTCTATCTTGAGGAGTTCGCGCCACAGAACAAATGGACCGATATGATCGAGGTGAATATCAACAACCTCGCTGCGGTGCCTTCCATCGTTTTCGGGCTGCTCGGTCTGGCGGTGTTCATCAATTTCTTCGGTATGCCACGTTCGGCGCCGTTGGTTGGCGGTCTGGTGCTAACGTTGATGACACTACCGACCATTATTATCGCCAGTCGTGCTGCACTGAAGTCAGTGCCCCCTTCGATACGTGAAGCGGCGCTGGGCATCGGTGCCTCGAAACTGCAAACCGTTTTCTACCATGTGCTGCCGCTGGCCATGCCGGGGATGCTAACCGGCACCATCATCGGCATGGCACAGGCGCTGGGAGAGACCGCGCCACTGCTGATGATCGGTATGGTCGCCTTTATCGTCGATATTCCAGGCGGGGTGACCGACCCTTCGACCGTATTACCGGTGCAGATCTATTTGTGGGCCGACAGCCCCGAGCGGGCCTTCGTCGAACGAACCTCCGCTGCGATTATGGTGCTTTTGGCATTCCTTATCACCATGAACGCCCTGGCGGTGATCCTCCGCAAACGTTTCGAGCGGCGCTGGTAGTCGCATGACTTACAAGGGGACAAGAGAATGCATAACGCAGTAGTGACTAATACCATGACTCTGGATAACAGTAATTACGCCAATACAAGCACGCCGCGGAATATGGGAGCGAAGGTTAGCCGTGATGAGCGACGGACCGTCGGTCAGCAGCAGGTTGAAGCCCCGCGTATCCGCTGTGAGAACGTCAATGTGTTCTATGGCGACAAACATGCGGTCAAGGACATTACGCTTGATATCGGCAAGAACGAGGTGGTGGCCATGATCGGTCCCTCGGGATGTGGTAAGTCGACCTTCCTGCGATGTATGAACCGTATGAATGACACCATTGCCGGCTGTCGCGTCAGCGGCAGGATCGATTTCGATGGTGTCGACATTCTGGATAAAAAGATCGATGCCGTGCCGCTACGCGCACAGGTCGGTATGGTGTTCCAAAAACCCAATCCGTTTCCAAAGTCGATTTACGAAAACATTGCCTTCGGCCCCCGGTTACATGGTTTGGTTCAGAGTCGTGTGGAGACCGATGAGGTGGTCGAGACCAGCCTGCGCAAGGCCGGTCTCTGGGACGAGGTGAAGGACCGACTGGACCAGCCCGGAACCGGCCTTTCCGGCGGACAGCAACAGCGCCTGTGCATTGCTCGTACCATTGCGGTGAATCCCGAGGTGATTCTGATGGATGAGCCCTGCTCTGCACTCGATCCGATTGCCACGGCGATTATCGAGGAGTTGATCGATGAGCTCCGCGCGCAATACTCCATCGCCATTGTCACCCACTCCATGCAGCAGGCAGCGCGGGTATCCCAACGTACCGCCTATTTTCACCTCGGAGACCTGATTGAGATAGGCGATACCAACGATATCTTCACCAATCCGCGGCACGAGCTGACCGAGGACTACATCACCGGTCGTTTCGGTTGATTGAGTGCTAACACGACGCAGAGGAGTCAAGGTAGGATGACACAGCCGCTTGAGGGGCATACCGTGCAGCGTTTTGATGGGGAGATGAGCAGCCTGCACATGCTTACCGTCGAAATGGGCGCTCTGGTACTGAATCAGGTCCAACACGCACTTGAGGCGCTGCATGAAAAGGAACTGGCGATAGCCCGGGAGGTCATGAGCCGCGATCAGGAGGTCAATGAACTCGAGCTTCGGGCCGATGAGCACATTGTTACCCTGATCGCGCGGCGGGCACCGGTTGCCCGTGATCTGCGTGCGATTATGGCCATTTCAAAGGCGATTTGTGATCTGGAGCGGATCGGTGATGAGGCCGGGAAGATCGCCTCGGCGGTGGTGACCATCTATGACGGTGAGCACAGTAACCCCAGTTACGAGCTGATGCGCGATGTGCAGAGTATGGGAAAACTCGCCTCGCGCATGTTGCGTCAGGCCCTGGAAGCGTTCGATGAGATGGATCTGGAAAAGGCCGAACTGCTTACCAATGAGCACTATGAACTGGGTGCCGAGTTCCAGGCAGGCTTGCGCCGCTTGATGACCTTTATCATGGAGGACTCACGCAATGTCGGGCATGCGGTTAACGCGGTGGTGATTACCAAGGCGCTGGAGCGTATCGGTGACCACTCACGTAATCTTGCAGAGTATGTGATCTATATCCTCAAGGGGATCGACATTCGCCACCAGCATGCACAGGAGAGCCGGGAGCCCTGAGTCCAAAACGGGTTAGCGGAACGAGACGTGAAATACGTTGTCGGAAGCTTGTGTGGAAATTAGTGGTTCCTGATTGTGTGTAGCCCCGCTCTTGCGGGGCATTTTTTTGTCTGGTTGTCGCCGTCCTCTTCTTATGGGCACTAAAGCGCCAGTTATGGGCACTAA
>JBEPXU010000047.1:0-10842 GCA_041641735.1 Ectothiorhodospiraceae bacterium | reverse complement strand
ATAGTCCACGACCACCAGTGGCTTGCCCTGTCCGCCGAAGGCCTCCATACGCCCTGGTACGGTAGTCACCCGGCTCAGTCGCGCCAGGGCATCCCTGAATTCATAGCCAAGTGCCAGCAAGGCACCTAGGGCCGCCAGAAGATTGGACGCATTAAAGCGCCCCAGAAGCCCGGTCTGCAGTTCCCCGTTTTCTTCCCCGGCATGCACGCGCATCCTCAGGCCACTGGCATCCAGCACCAGCTGGTCGGCAAAAAGTGATGCGCTGAGCGACTCGCCCTCGCCAGCGGCGAGAGCATAACTGCTCACAGCAACGCCCTCCGGCATCGTCCCGAGCCATTCCCGCCCGGTGGCATCATCGGCATTTATTACAGCACTTTGCAGCCCCGACATCTCAAACAGGCGGCGCTTTGCACCGGCATAACTCAGCATATCGCCGTGGTAATCGAGGTGTTCGTGGCTGAGATTGGTGTAAACCGCCACATCAAAGTGCACACCGTTGACCCTGCCCTGATCCAGCGCATGGGAGGAGACCTCCATCGCCACATGGCTGGCACCCGATTCGAGCATTTCGGCCAGGTTCCTCTGCAGGGTCACCGCATCGGGAGTGGTATGGCCGGTGCTGTCCAGTTGACCGAAAACGCCGCTGCCAAGGGTTCCCACCACGCCGCATGGCTGGTCCTGGCTAATCGCCTGGGCAATAAACTGGCTAATGGAGGTCTTGCCATTGGTGCCGGTGATCCCCACTACCTTCATCTTTTCGCTGGGATGCCCGTAATAACGCGCGGCCACTTCACTGGCTACCTCATGCAGGCGCTCAACCCAGAATACCGGGACGCTAAAGTTGTTGGGGACCAGTCCCTCGGTATCGGCAGCAGGCTCCAGCGCCACGGCCTCTGCGCCATTGGCAACAGCACTTTCAATAAAATGTACCCCGTGCCGGACGGTTCCGGCACAGGCAAGGAACAGGTCTCCCGGCCGAACCTGACGACTATCCAGTGTCAGGCCGGAGATACTCATCTCAGGGATATGTGCCGTATCGGCCAATCCGGCAAACAGGGTTTGCAGAAGCTGGCCTTGCGGTTCGTGGCGTATGGCGGCCATCATTGCTTGCCCCCCATCATCGCCACTTTCACCCCTTTGAGGCTGTTCAGATCATCCGGGGCGACATCCATCAGGCGGAGTGCACCATCCATCACCCTGGAAAATACCGGAGCGGCAACAAGACCACCGTAGTACTCACCGTCATCGGGACTGTCCACGACTACCACCATAACCAAGCGTGGATGGCTGGCAGGTGCCATGCCGGCGAAGACTGAAAGGTAGTGCTCATCGTTATAACCACCGGCAGTGGCCTTGCGTACTGTACCGGTCTTGCCGGCAACCCGGTACCCGGCGATCTGGGCACGCGTACCGGTTCCGCCTTTTTTGACTACCCGCTCCAGCATCTTGCGTACTTCACGCGCAATCTCGGGTTCAATGATCTGTCTTGTTGCCGGTTTATTCTCCGGATCAACTTTCAGGAAGCTAACCGGCCGCTGTTTACCATCATCTGCCAGCGTGGCATATGCGTTGGCAAGTTGCAGGGGTGTTACAGACAGGCCATAACCGTAAGAGACGGTGGCATGCTCAACCTTGTGCCAGTCCTGATAGGCATCGAGCAATCCAGCGGCCTCCCCGGGGAATCCACTGCCGGTGTCATAACCGAAACCGAAGCGGGCAAAGACATCCCACAAACGCTTTGATGGCAGCGACAGGGCAATACGGCTGGCACCGACATTACTGGATTTCTGGATCACCGTGGAGACATCAATCAGGCCATAATCATGGCTGTCACGAATGGTAAAGCCACCCAGACGCAACATCCCGGGACGGGTATCCACAGGGGTATGCGGCCGGTATTTCCCGCTTTCCAGTGCAGCCGAAATGGTAAACGGCTTCATGGTCGAACCGGGTTCAAAGACATCGGTTACCGCACGGTTGCGTAACCGTGAGCTGGACAGGTCGCTACGGTTGTTCGGGTTATAGGATGGCTGGTTCACCATCGCCAGCACTTCGCCAGTGGTAGCATCCAGTACCACAGCGGATCCCGAGTGAGCCTGGTGACGGTTAACGGCTGCCTTGAGCTCCCTATAAGCCAGGTACTGAATGCGACGGTCGATGCTCAACTGCAGGTCATCCCCGGGGCGCGGCTCACGAATGCTCTCGACATTTTCCACAATTCGACCGAGACGGTCTTTTATCACCCTTTTGCTACCGGGAGTGCCGCGCAGAGTCTTGTTCATCATCAGTTCGACGCCTTCCTGACCCACATCGTCGATGTTGGTGAAGCCGACCACGTGGGCCACCACCTCACCCATCGGATAGTAACGCCGGTATTCAGGTTGAAGGGAGACCCCGGGGATACGCAGGCTCATCACCTTATTCGCCAGTTCGGGATTGATGTGGCGGCGCAGATAGACAAACTCACGGTCCATGCGTCTGGCCAGTGTCTGTTCCAGGTCATCGAGGTCCAGGTCGAGCACCTTCGCCAGTTGCGGCCAACGGCTGCGAGCCTTGGCCAGGTCCTGCGGATTGGCCCAAACCGACTCGACCGGTGTGCTGATAGCGAGCGGCTCACCATTACGATCGCTAATCATGCCCCGATGAGCAGGAATGGAAACCGTCCGCAAATATCGCGCATCGCCCTGCCCCTGCAGAAACTCACGCTGGCTTAGATTCAGGTCTCCCATACGCAACAACAACGCAGCAACCCCCAGCAGCATCATCACCTTGATGAATGCCAGACGCCGTGGATATCCGATTTTATTATTATCGCTGCTCATGGACTTACTATCACCACCGCCCCGGAAGGGGGTATAACCATATCCAGTTTCTTGTTCGCAATACGCTCGATGCGACTGTGCGTTGCCCAGGTACTCTGCTCCAGCTGCAGCCGTCCCCACTGGGCATTCATGTCATCCCGCACCTTTTGCAACGCCTGCAATTCCACAAAGAGTTTTCTCGATTCATGGGTACTGAACACCACACCCAGAGCACTGCCAAAAACCGCGACTGCCAGACCGATGACTAACAAGCGCCCCATCAGCCCAACCGCTCCGCTACGCGCAATACCGCACTACGGGCACGCGGATTGGCCATCAACTCATCCTTACCTGCCCTGACATCCTTGCCTACGGCACGCAGACGGCGATTCAACTGGCTATCGGTGACCGGCAGATCCGGCGGAAAATCCCCGCCCCGTGCCTCATCACGAATAAACCGCTTCACTCGCCTGTCCTCCAGCGAATGGAAGCTGATCACCGCAAGACGACCACCTGGAGCCAGCATCTCAACCGACTGGTTTAAGGCCTGCTCCAACTCATCCAACTCACTGTTGATAAAGATTCGAATGGCCTGAAAGCTTCGGGTAGCCGGGTTTTTATCTTTTTCCCACTTGGGGTTGGCATCGGCGACAATCTTTGCCAGCCGCGCTGTGGTGGTAATTGGCTGCTGCTCACGCTGCTCCACGATGGCCCTGGCGATACGCTTGGCGAACCGCTCTTCTCCGTACTCCTTAAGGACCCGGGCGATCTCTCCCTCCTTGGCACTATTGAGCCACTCGGCTGCACTCATACCGTTCTCGGGGTCCATGCGCATATCAAGGGGACCGTCATGGCGGAAGCTGAATCCGCGCTGGGCATCATCCAACTGGGGCGATGAAACCCCCAGGTCGAGCAAAATGCCGTCGACCTTGCCCTTCCAGCCACGCTGTTCCACTTCCTCTTCTAGCATGGTGAAACTCCCTCTAACGATGCTAAAGCGAGAATCCGTCCCAAACCGCTGTTGTGCGACCTCTATGGCCTGCGGGTCCTTGTCGACTGCCAGCAGCCGACCATTCTCATTCAACTGCGCCAGAATCGCTGCACTGTGCCCGCCGCGGCCAAAGGTTCCGTCCAGATAAATGCCATCGGGGCGGATCGCCAGGGCCTCCAGTACCTCATTGAGCAGGACCGGGCTGTGTTCCAGGGTACTCTCCATGATCACAAAGAGAGGTTCTGGAGGTCCGCCGGCAGCGGCTCATCACCGGCGGTCTCCTCCGCCAGCCAGTCATCACGCCGCTCGTTCCACATAGCAGCGTCCCACAATTCAAATTTTTTGCCCTGACCGATAAGAACGACCTGCTTTTCCATCGAAGCGTACTGGCGCAGTGGCGGGGGAAGTAACAGACGACCATTGCCGTCCATCTCAACATCGGTGGCATGGCCCATCAGCAGACGCTGCACACGACGGGCCTGGGGATTGAAACTCGGCAGGGCATCGAGCTTGTGCTCAATCTCTTCCCATTCGGGCAGGGGATAGAGCAACAGGCAACGCTCATCGGTATCGATGGTGACGACAAGACGTCCCGCACAGCGCTCATTCAGGCGCTCGCGATAACGCGTCGGCATCGCCATGCGACCCTTGGCATCAAGATTCAGCTCTGTGACTCCCCGGAACACTTGTTTGGCTCCCCCTTATTGAAGCTCCGTTTCCACTTTGATCCACTTTCTCCCACCTTTCTACACTATAGGTAGCGGTGAGCCCTAAAGTCAAGAAAAAGTGAGCACTAAATCACAAAATTCCTGCTTACAGGACAATGACTTACGAAAAGTGGGACGTGGTGGGAGGAAGGAGTGTGAAGGGGGTAAAAAAAGAGTGTTATTTAATCAGAGTGTTGACTCGTCAACTTAAAGTAAATTATCAACAACGGGAGGATTTAAGTAAGGTGGGAGCCGGCCTGTAAGCCGGGTTCTGTCGTGGATAGCCATTCATCTGCGATGCCCGTCACCGGACACCTGAAGCGACCTACCCGGGGACGATGCGGGCCACACCCATGTCCCCCTATTTGGTCTTGCTCCGGGTGGGGTTTACCTTGCCACCGAATGTTGCCACCGGCGCGGTGCGCTCTTACCGCACCATTTCACCCTTACCTGTGCCTCAACGAGGAGGCCATCGGCGGTTTATTTTCTGCTGCACTTTCCGTCGGCTCTCACCGCCCAGGCGTTACCTGGCACCCTGCCCTGCGGAGCCCGGACTTTCCTCCATATCTGACGATATAGCGACTATCCGGCCGACTCCCGCCACATACAATACCGGGTATCAGGAAAAGTACAATATTGACAACAAGATAGATACCATATCACTGCTCCTTGCAGGCGAGGAGATACTTGTAGATGGCATTCTTCTTCTCCCCGCTAATCCGCGCTGCCAGGGCCGCTGCCTGTTTAAGCGGCAACTCTTCCGCCAGCACCCCGGCGATCCTGCGGCTTTCCGAGTCCAGTTCGCTGCTGTCGGACATGGCTCCCCGCACCAACAGCACGAATTCACCCTTTTGCTGATTGCCATCGGACTCAACCCAGGACAACAGCGCACCCAAAGGGGCATGACGGATGGTTTCAAAGGTCTTGGTCAGCTCACGCGCCATCACTGCCTCTCTCTCAACGCCAAAGACCTCGGCCATATCCGTCAGGGTATCGACAATGCGATGTGGTGACTCATAAAAGGCCAGGGTACGGGGTTCCTCACGCAATGCAGCCAGTTGTTTACGTCTGGCACCCGACTTCGCCGCCAGGAAGCCCTCAAAGCAAAAACGATCCGTTGGCAACCCGCTGGCTGAAAGGGCCGCGATAAGGGCACTCGGCCCGGGAATAGGCACGACACGCAACCCGGCCACCTGTGCCTCGCGCACCAAGACATAGCCCGGATCGCTGATCAGCGGGGTACCCGCATCGGAAATCAGGGCGATACTCTCCCCCTGCTGCAACCGCTCAAGCAATAGCTGGGACTTTTGCCGTTCATTGTGTTCATGCAGGGACAGCATAGGGGTATCGATAGCGAAGTGACGCATCAGGGCGGCACTGTGCCGGGTATCCTCCGCCGCTATTCGGTCCACCTTCTGCAACACCTCGACCGCCCGTGGCGACAGATCGCCCAGGTTACCAATCGGTGTGGCCACCACATAAAGAATGCCCGCTTCAATTGACACTTCGTCACCCCGCCAAGATACTGTGTAGTTTGCAAAGTAGCTCTCAGACACTGATCCCAAAATATCGTACACATATATCCATGCAAAAGCGCTTAATCATTTTCTTATTGGCGGCCATGATGTTCGGCTGCACCCAGGGCCCGGTTCGAAAGACTGCCCCCTCCGAGATCACGCCTGCTGCCGCGACAGAGGCGATGGAGAGCGGTAATTACGAACAGGCAATATCCATCTATAACCAGCTTATGGCAACCAGCCAACCGCCGGAGTCGTACGAGTATCGCTACCTGACAGCCAAAGCGATGTTTCGTGCCGGCCTGCAGAACCAGGCCCGTGATCAACTGACACTCCTGCCCAAGGCTGGCCTGCCGCTGGCCTTACGCCTGAAGGTACAACTGTTACGGGCCGCAATCCCGCTGAAACGGGATCCGGACATGACGCTGACACTGCTGCTCAATCCCGCCGTACCGGAGCATCTGCTACCCGACCAGCAGGCACTCTACGCCCGTTATCACCAGCTACGTGGAAGGGCCTTTGCCCACCTCGGCGACCATCTGGAGGCCGCACGTGAGTACATCGTGCGCGAGCTCTATCTACAGGATCCGGAGAAAATCCAGGCAAACCAGTTGGCCATATGGCAATCGCTCTCCCTGCTCCCTGCCAGCAGCCTGCGCAAACTTCGCGTACAACCCCCACCGGATGTTTTGAGTGGCTGGATGGAGCTGGTATCCAGCTCGAAGAATTACAGCCTCACCCCAGATGAGATGAAACAACGCCTCAGCAAGTGGCGTCAGCGCTACCCCGGTCACCCGGCCAGCGAGCAGGTCCTGCAGATGCTGCTGGAACGTAGTCAGGAGCTGGCGGAACGGCCCGCGAATATTGCCCTGCTGCTGCCACAGAGTGGCCGTTACCGTGCCGCCTCCAGTGCCATTCAGGACGGCCTGTTGGCCGCCTACTACCAGGACCCGCAGCGCCGGGGAATCACCCTGCGCCTGTACGATATCGGTGAAGACCCGCAACAGGTCAACGTCGCCTACCAGCAAGCCGTAGCTGATGGGGCTGAATTTATCATTGGCCCGCTGGACAAGAGTGCGGTAGAACTGCTGGCCGAGCAGGAAGAACTGCCGGTACCGACGCTGGCCCTTAACTATGCAGCTCCACCGCAGAGTAATAACCTCTATCAATTCAGCCTCTCCCCCGAGGATGAAGCCCGCGAAGTGGCCGAACGCGCCTGGCAGGATGGATATAGCCAGGCGGCGGTCCTGCTACCAAAAGGCAGCCTCGGTGATCGGCTATTCAACGCCTTCGCTGAACACTGGCAGGCGCTTGGGGGGATGATTGTCAGCCAGAGCCGGTACGATGCGAAAAACAGTGACTTTTCGACCCCAATCAAGTCACTATTCAATATCAACGACAGTGAATTTCGAAAGCGACGCATCAGCCGCCTTGTTGGAGGGCAGGTCGATTTCAAACCACGTCGTCGTCAGGATATCGACTTTATCTTCATGTCCGCCTTTCCCAGGCAGGCAAGGCTGATTCGACCGCAACTGAAATTCCACCATGCCGGTGGACTGCCTATCCTCGCCACCTCCCACCTCTATAGTGGGCAGGTCGACAGGGATGCCGACCGCGACATGGACGACATCACCTTCTGCGATATGCCGTGGACCCTGCATGCCGAAAGTCCGCAGCAGGCACTGCGCAAAAAGGACGCAACGGAACTACAGATCCACCGAGGACAGTTACAGCGCCTCGTTGCATTGGGCGTAGATGCCTATCAGCTGGTTCCGTTACTGCCGATGCTTGAAAGCCATCCTTATGAGCATTATCGCGGTGAGACCGGCAAGCTTTCGGTTATGGAAAACCACCGTATACTCAGGCAGCTGTTGTGGGCACAATTTACACGCGGCATACCGAGGTTACAGGAAGAACGTGTCATGGAAGTCGATGAGGATTGGCAAGCGAAGAATTGAGATCGGCCGTCAGGCTGAACACCATGCAGAACGGTATCTGAGCCAAAACGGCCTGCGACTGCTTGAGCGCAACTACCGCTGCCGTGGCGGAGAGATTGATCTGGTGATGAGCGAGGGCCAAACCCTGGTTTTCATTGAGGTACGCTATCGCACTCACCAGTCATTCGGCGGTGCTGCCGCAAGTGTCGACCGGCGCAAGCAGCAACGCCTGATCCAGGCCGCACAGCACTATCTACAGCGACAGCGTTCGATGGATGAACCCTGTCGCTTCGATGTGGTGGCGATTGCCCCAGGCAAAGATGGTAACCCTTCACTGCAGTGGATAAAGAACGCAATTGAACTGAGTTAACGATGACGACGCAGGAACGAATAAAACAACATTTTGAGGACAGCGCGAACCTTAAGTTACGTGCGATGGATATTATGGCACCTGCGATTGCCGAGGCCGCTGCTCTGATAGGACAGCAGCTTCTGGCCGAACGCAAGGTGCTCAGTTGTGGTAACGGAGGTTCTGCCGGTGACTCCCAGCACTTCTCCTCCGAAATGCTCAACCGTTTCGAGCGGGAACGGCCCGGACTGCCGGCCATGGCGCTGACCACAGACACATCCACCCTGACATCCATCGCCAACGACTATCACTACAATGAGGTTTTCGCCAAACAGGTACGTGCTCTGGGCCAGGGTGGTGACGTCCTGCTTGCCATCTCCACCAGCGGCAACTCCGCCAATGTGGTCGAAGCGATCAAGGCCGCTCATGATCGGCACATGCACGTCATCGCCCTGACGGGCAAGGATGGCGGAGACATGGCTAAAGCACTCAACGAAGGGGACGTTGAGCTTCGTGTTCCATCAGCCTCCACTGCCCGCACCCAGGAAGTCCACCTCCTGCTCATACACTGTCTTTGTGACCTGATTGACCGACAACTCTTCGGTGAGGAATCCTGAGATGATACTTCGTGCCCTTGCGCTGTTCTGTAGTGTGACATTGTTGGCTGGGTGTGCTGCCCCGCTGGTGGTGGCAGGTGGGGCTGCTGCCACTGGTGTCGTTGTCGCCAAAGACCGCCGCACCGCAGGCACTATGCTTGATGATGAGCGGATAGAAATGAAATCCCAGCAGGCCATCGCCGATGACCAGGAGCTGATGGAGAACACCTACGTCAATATCACCAGCTACAACGGTGTCGTACTGATCACCGGTGAGGCCAACCTGGCCGCCTACAAACAGCGCGTCGAGAAGTTGGTACGGCAACAGACCAAGGTACGTTTCGTGCGCAATGAGCTGCAGGTCGGTCCCTTGAGTGATTCGGCCAGCCGCCGTAACGATTCCCTGATCACTGCCCGACTCAAATCCGGACTGATTAGAGCGGATAACGTCGACTCATCCAATATCAAGGTGGTGAGTGAAAGCGCCACTGTCTACCTTATGGGTCTGGTGACTCCTGAGGAGGCCGACCAGGTCGTGGCTGTGGCGCGCAAGACAGAAGGTGTGGCGCGCATCGTCAAGGTCTTTGAGTACAACAAGTAGCGGCACTCCCATTGAGTACTCCCCACATGGCGCTTCCCGAGGCGTTTATCCAGGCGTTGCAGCAGCAATTTGAGCCGGATCTGTTGCGGCTGGATCCCGCCGAGCGCTGGACCTACGGCTATGACAACAGCCGTCAGCACGCCATGCCGGGTGTTGTCGTTATGCCGGAGGATGAACAGCAGGTCGCACAACTCCTTAAGCTCTGCCATGAATACCGGATTCCGTTGATTGCACGGGGCAGTGGCACCGGCACTGCCGGTGCTGCCGTCCCCCTTAATCAGGGCGTCGTACTCTCAAGCGAGAAACTGAACCGTATTATTAAGGTCGACCCTGCCAATCGTGTCATGGTCGTCCAACCCGGCGTCACTAACCAGCAGGTGCAGCAGGCCGCTGCAGAACACGGCTTCTTCTGGCCCCCCGATCCCACCAGTGCGGCCGTCTGTACCGTGGGCGGTAATCTAGCCTGTAATGCCGCCGGCCCCCGTGCCGTCAAATACGGTACGCCACGGGAGAATACGCTGGGCCTTCGCGCTATCACTGCTGAGGGGGCACTTCTCAAGGCCGGCACCTACACCACCAAAGGGGTTGTCGGTTATGACCTCACAAGGCTACTCATCGGCTCGGAAGGCACCCTTGCCGTCATTACCGAGGCAACGCTTAAACTCACCCCACTGGCCGAGACGAAGCGAACCCTGCGCGCGCTCTATCGCGACATGGAATGTGCAGCGAGCGCCGTCTCTCGCATTATGGCCCAGCCGGTCACACCCTGTAGCCTTGAGTTCATGGACGGTCAGGCACTGGCTATGATCCGCGATTATGCCGATAACGATCTCCCTACCGACGCGGGGGCAATGCTGATGATTGAGGTTGATGGACCGGCCACCTGCATCGGTGAAGCAGCCCGTACCGTACAACAGGCCGCCGATAACGAGGGCTGTCTGGAGGTGCTGCAGGCAAGCAGCGAGAAAGAGGTCGCGGCCCTGTGGACACTGCGCAAGGCCCTGTCTCCCGCACTACGTACCGTTGCGCCTAAAAAGATTAATGAGGATGTTGTTGTCCCGGTCTCGCACATGCCGGCTCTAATCAGCGGGATTGAGGCGCTGGCACAACGATTCGGCATCACCATTGTTAATTTTGGCCATGCCGGCAATGGCAACATTCATGTCAATCTGCTGGTCGATCCGGATGATCCGCAACAGATGGCCAATGCCGAGGAGTGTCTCGATGCATTATTCCGCCTCGTCCTCGAGCTCGGCGGGACACTCTCCGGCGAGCATGGCATTGGGATGGTCAAGCGTGCCTTCGTGGCACGGGAGCTGGATGAAACCGCGCTGCAGTTGATG
>JBEPXU010000046.1:0-10860 GCA_041641735.1 Ectothiorhodospiraceae bacterium | reverse complement strand
ATCGTACAGGTGTGCAAAGTCGCGTTGTTTTGTTAACGAAATATTACATGTTGATAATGTCATGCCGGTGGCTACCTCATATTCCTTCTCTGGGTGCTTCGCAGCGAGTCGCGAGGGTACTGTCCGCCCTTGTTTCTGTTAATAAACTCTCGGATCAACTTGTATTTATGGCGAACCTCTGTATCAGCCACAGAGCCCCTTTGTTGTCACATCCCTACGTTTCCTGCCAGCAATATACCCGTGGGCTGGACTATGCCGTAAGCGGTTGGTCTGAGGCTGTGTCCCATGTTTAAGCAGCTAGCACAGTTCCTGATTGGTGCATTAACCACTTCTTCTAAACCGGTGGAAGAGGGCAGTACCCCTGAGCATGTGCGTGTAAGCACTTTGTCCTCGAGGGGGACGCCACACAACCTTTTTACTCCCCGAGGGAGGCGTACCCCTGGCGGGCTGATCCGTTTGTTGTTAACAGGACTGTTGCTTGGGGCGGCCTCACAGGCCCACGCCGGCACATTCTACTGTCAGGCGGACTATGGCGGTGTCATCGACGGCTTTGATCCTGCTACCTTTAACTATGTCAGTACCACCAATAATACCCTTGGTATTGACGGTAGCTGTACGATTAAAAACTGGCCTCAGGATAACGGCATCGGTGGTTTCCCGATCACCAATATTAACTACTACTTCCCGGGCGGTGCCGACTATTACATCGTTTTCGATAACGTGTACTATCCGGGCAACATGTCCTGTAACGATCCGAATAACTCAAATTTCTGGATCTATTGGGCACCGGGTAGTTTCAATAAAATTAGTGATAACTGTCAGCAATTCATGGTGCCGGTGGATATGGTCGTCAAGACCAATCCTGTCGCGCAGACCACTGCCTCCATCGGGGTTCCCTTTACCTATACCATTACTGCCCCGAAGCTCGGTTCCTGGGATGTGGACACCCAAACCTTCAATCAGGTCGCCGACTCTGACACCCATGCGGACCTGGAAAATCTGGTTATTACCGATGACCTGACCCAGACCGGCGCAGCGCTGACCTATGTGACCAACCAGGCCTACCTGGTCGATACCTCCACCGGCACGAGAACCCTTCTGAATGGCGGTGCTCCGCTTACCGAGGGAGCGAGCGGTACCTGGCTGGCTGACCATCCTAGCGTCACTTCAGACGGCACCAAGCACTTGGTCTTTTCCTATGAAAACAACCCGGACCTGGCACTGGTTCAATCGGGATATCGCATCGATATCGAGTTGACGGTTGTGCTTGATGATGTAGCGTCGAACGCACCCGGCACGACGTTTAACAATACATCCAAAATGTGGTTCGACAAACTCATCGAATACACCCGCACGGATGGCACCACAGGCTATACCGCGATGACCAACCTGCAGGCTTGGCCAATCACCACAGCGGATATGACGATTGCAGAGCCTGATCTGGTTGTTACCAAGACGAGTTCCACGACGACGTTGAACGGCGGCCAGACAGCGGATTTTTCGGTGGCGGTGCAAAATACCGGCGGGGCCACGGCCTGGGAGGCGTCGATATTGGACAGCTTCCCCGCCGGGATGTGCGACTATTTTACGACCACTGGGACCGGCGCGACGGCGCTGGGAATTTACGCGGCCGACGGGACGACGCTGCTTAGGAGTTTGTCGGAAGGGGTGGACTATAACCTGACCTGGACCGGCGATCCTACCTGCGAGCTTACCCTCGATATGGTGTCGCCGGATGCCGCCATCGCCCCCACCGAGCAGTTGATCCTTACCTACCCCGGGCAGCTTGATAGTGATGTTGTCGACGGTTCCACCCATACCAATGTCGCCGTTGCCCAGCAGTGGTATAACAACGATGCCGCCCCGCGCAAAACGTACGGGCCCTACACTTCGTCAGACGGTTCGGAGACGTACGCCGATGCCGTCACCATTACCGCCACACTTTCCGGTTACTTCTTTAAAAAGACCGTTACCAATCTCACCACCGGTGCTATGCCGGCAGTCAGTGCAGCTGCCGGGGATGTGCTGCACTACACGTTGACGCTGGAGAACTTTAATATCCCCAGCCTGACAGGGGTCACCATTACCGATGACCTGGGGGCGCTGAATGGTGCCGATTATATCGTCCCGGGATCATTGACCAATGTGACCAATACCCTTCCTGCTGGTGCCACACTGAATGTGAATCCAAATGGCGGGACTAACGGTGCCGGTCTTATAACTGCAAGCGGTTTTGATCTAGGCACTGATGAAGCGTATGTGATCGAATTTGACGTGACTGTTGGCAGTGCAGCCGACGGTGACGTGATTCAGAACCAGGCCGACATTTCCGGTTATGACACGGGCAGTGCAGCCAATCTCAGCGGCGTGAGTGACGACCCTTATGTTGGTGGTCCGATCTTGCTGGGTACCGGCGGCGATATTACCGAGGTGTCGGTACTGACCCCCGGCCCTCTCTTGAAACAGAATGACGTATCGACGGCGACGATCGGCAAGCCCTTTACCTATACCCTCACAATCCCCGAAACGCCGCTCAATGTGCCGCTCTACGATGTGGAAATCCATGACACCCTGAGTTCAGGTGTGGCGATGCACTATGTGGACGCCACGGTGCTTTCGGGCGGCACCTGGAGCCTGACTAATGTCGGGACACCCACTGATCTGATCATCAAGGATGAGGTGACCGGAATCGATATTCCTGCCAATGGGCAGGTGGAGATCCAGATCGCGGTGATGCTGGACAACGATGCTATCAACCAGGCTGGTCTGACATTCAATAACACGGCTGACTACAGTTACAGCCGGGTAAACGGCAGTACCGACCCGCAGATTACCCCCACAGGTTCCACCACGGAGGATATGACGGTGGTCGAACCGGATCTGACGATAGCCAAATCGGCGAGTTTCGTCTCCCCGGCAACGAAAGTTGTCGGTACCGACCCGGCTACCGTCGGGGATGTACTTGAGTACACTCTCACGATTCCCAATACCGGCTCAACGGCCTACGATACCAGTGTGGTCGACGACCTGCCTGCGGATGTCTCCTATGTGGCGGGTTCCGCTACGGCTTCGCTGGACGATGGATCTACCGTCACCCCTATTAGCGGGTTCGTACCCGATCCCGACCCGACCGCCCTGTCTGGCGGCACGCTGATTTTGGGTAACCAGAATGGTGACGGTTCGCTGGATATCCCGGTAGGGCAGACGTTGATTGTTACCTACCAGGTGACGGTGGAAGCGGCCGGTACGGACCTTGTTAATACGGTCTACGCTGATTGGAAATCGTGGGATGGGACAAGTACCGATATTCGTACCGGCGATGGTTGCCCGACCATCACCGCACCCGATGACTACTGCACCGGACCGGCAACCTCTACCGTGGCGACTCAGGATAATACCGCCCTGAGTAAGCAGGTTTACGATGACTCCTATGCAGAGACTCCGGCCAGCACTGGCAACCCCGTGGTGCGTGTGGGCGATACGGTCACCTATGATCTGACACTGAATCTGCAGGACTATACCACCCAGAATGTTGTTGTTACGGATGAGCTGCCTCCTGGTATGGCGTTTGAGGGTTATTCCATACTTCCGAGTTCCGCTACCTTCAACTACACCACGCCGCTTGCGCAGGAACCGAGTAGTGGCGATATCGGCACCCTGACCTGGGATTTCGATGATATTTATAACGATCCATCGACTGGCGGTGGAGCGGCAGTCGATCAGCTAGTAATACGCTATACAGCAAGAGTCGTTACCGCTTCTGCACCAACCGGCGTTGATACCAGTCCCAGCAATTCCTTGCAGAATGGGGCGGCCATAACCTATACCGGTTCTGACCCGGCCAATACCAATCTTACCGACAGCACGATAATCGATGTGCTGCAGCCGCAGATGAGCGCCATCACCAAGGTGGACCTCAATGGGGCCAGCCGTGCTGGCAGCGGTACCTCCGGGGACCCGTATCAGGTCAACATCGCCACCGATGTGATGAACTTCGAGCTTGAGTCCTGTAACACCGGGCTGGCACCGGCCTACGGTGCCACGCTGAGTGATGTCCTGGATCCGGAACTGGATGGCAGCACCCTGAGTACGCCCGTGGTGAGCGTCGGTTCAACCACACTGACGGCCGGTAGTGGTTATACCTATACGTATGACAGCGCGACACAGACCATGTCGTTTGTGCTCACTACGGAAGTCAACCCGAGCGAGTGTGTCACGGTCGATTACAACGTCGGTTTCGATACGACGCTCGCGACACAGTCGACCTGGAATAACCATGCGGCACTGACGCAATATGCCTCGCTCCCGGCAAGTGGCCGTCTCTACACTCTCGACCCGGCGACAGATTTCGCTGCAGTTTACATGACCAACCTGGTCAGCACCGTGCCCCTGAGCAAGAGTCTTGTCTCGCCGGCCAGTGAGGCGACCATCGGCGATGAGGTGACCTATCAGATTGTCGTTCCGGGCAGCCCGGCGAACGTCGCCCTGAACAACGTCGAGGTTGTCGATACGCTGCAGGGTGCACTGGAATATGTCAGTGCGAGCGCCGTCGACAGCAGTAATGCCTCAGTGAGCCTGACCGATAACACCACCGGTCAGGATGTCAGTCTGGGTATCACCCAGATACCGGCGGGTGAACAGGTGACCATTACGCTGACCACGCGGGTGGCCAACAACAGCTCGGCCAATGCCGGGGACATTGTCACCAACACCGCGGGTTATACCTACACCGGCATGACCGACCCGACGCAGACCCAGGACAGCAGTGGCTCGCTGACTATCGTCGAGCCGGAACTGGCAATCGGCAAAACGGTTATTAATACCACCAATTCCGGTCAGGCACCTGTTGTCGGTGACATCCTGCAGTACAGCGTGACCTTCAATGCAAGCGGTGGTGCTGCCGGTGATAATTTCTCCGATGCCTATGATCTGCTGATTGAGGACAGTCTGAGCAGTGGACTTGGTTATGTCACAGACAGTGCAACGGTTGATGGTACCGGTAATACGATTTCCAATCCGACGATAGTCGGTGATGGTTCCACCTCAGCACCGCAGACATTGACCTGGAGTCTGGCTACTACCACAGCGGATATCGATGTACCGGAGGGGAGTACTGTCACGGTTACCTATAACGTGGAAGTGCTTTCATCAGCCACTGCTGGCCAGGCTCTCACCAATAGCGCGACGGTGCAGTGGACCGGACAGGATGGTGCGACCTACGAGCGTGACGGTAGCGATCCGGCTGGGGTCGATGACTACTATGCCGGGCCGGCAAGCGCCACCATTACCTCCCAGTTCGCGGTGGCTTTCACCAAATCGGTGGTCAATGTGACGACCACCCAGGATCCGGGAACCAATGCCTCACCGGGCGATACCCTGCAATACACACTAACAATCAGTAACCAGAGTGTTTCGATACTCACCAATGCTGCCGTTGTCGATGAACTGGCTGCGGAGTTTGAGCCGGGTACACTGAACCTTATCAGCGTCTCGGACGGGGGAGCAGACTCTTCCAATACGAGTAACACAGGTGGCGCCAACGGTACCGGTATTGTCGATGTTAGCGGCATCACCCTTGCACCACAGGGTACGCCTGGCGATACGGTGACGATTGTCTTCGAAGCAACCCTTGCCTCGGTGATCCAGAGCGGTACAACTGTTTTGAATGTGGCAGATATCACAGGGGATAACCTACCCGCCACTTCAAGCACCCAAACTTCCACGCTGATCGGTTCGGCGCCACAGTTCGAGGTCTGGAAGAGTTCACAGGATCTGACGGGCGATGCGACTGTGTTGGAGCCGGGCGACACCCTTCGCTACACCATTACGATCCAGAACGTCGGGAATGAAGATGCAATAAATAGCGTACTGAGTGATCTGGTACCGGCTAATACCACTTATGTTGCTAATAGCACGACTTTGAATGGTAATAGCGTCAGCGATATCGCAACAGGTTCGCCACTGCAGAATGGCTTGCCGATCAATGCTCCGGGTAGCGCTTCAGGTGTGATGCCGGCCGATCCATCAGGGACAAACTATGTGGCTACCGTTACCTTCGATGTGACGATAAACGATGTTTTTGACGGTACGCACATCATCAACCAGGGTTATTTCAATGCCGATGGTGCAGGCACAAGCGGACCTGTTTCAGAGGAGCCTACCGATGATCCGTCAACCACGGCACAGGATAATGATGCGACTATTGATGTAGTGGGTAATGTTCCCTCGGTTGATGCGCAGAAGGTGGTGGAAATTATCGACACTGCTGCCGGTGGTACCGCAGGGGTTCTCGATACGGGTGACCAACTGCGTTACACCATCACCATGACCAATAATGGTACAACGCCTGCAACCAATGTCGTCCTCAGTGATAGCGTTCCCGCTGGTACGAGCTATGTTCCCGGCTCGGTAGAACTCAACGGCATTTCAGTGTCTGACGTTGCCGGTACCTCTCCGCTGGTAACAGGACTCCCGGTCAGTTCCTCCGATCTGACACCACCATTGCCAACTGCCGGCAACGGCACCATCTCGCCTGGAGAGACGGCGACTGTTACCTTTATTGTTGATGTGACTGCTGTCTCCGGCGATATCACCAACCAGGGTACGGTAAGCCTCGATCAGCAAATCGATGAGCCGACCGACTTTGACGGTATCGATTCCAATGGTGACCAGCCTACCGTCGTTACCGTTAATGCCGCGCAGCAGCTGGATATTACGAAACAGGCCTTTATCGTCGGTGGTGGCGCAGCACTGCCCGGAAGCACCGTGGAGTACCTGATCAGGGTGACTAATACCGGTGCAGTGTCTGCCACCGATGTCATTATCACAGACACCATCCCGGGTGACCTTACCTACGTCTCCAATTCTGCCACCATGAACGGCAGCACCACTGGTGTCGACGACACGACAACGACGCTCACCGCCGATTATGCGACTACCTATGGTGATCTGGCTCCAGGTGGTGTGGTGACACTGCGTTTCCGGGCTCAGATCAATGCTGGGCTTGCTGATGGCACTGAAATACTGAATGCCGCCGATGTGGAGTGGAATGCCGCTTCGCAAAGTGCCTCTGCAAGTGCGCGCCTTGTGGTGGGGGGCTACTATGGTACTGCTACATTAAACGGTCAGATTTGGCACGATACCAACTACGACAACAATATTGATAGCGGCGAGCTTCCGCTCGCAAACTGGAGTGTGGATCTTTACAGAAATGGTGCCTTTGTTGGCACCACGCTGACCGATATCAGCGGTAACTACACACTGACCAATATCCAGCCCAATGACACCTCCGGTGACTTGCTTGAGATCCGTTTCCGTGCACCGGGCGCCGGGGCGAATACCGCAGCGCTGGGGCATGCCTACTCGGGGGACTCGAACTCCACAGTTGTTCTTAGTGATGAACCACAGCGTATCGCCGGCATTACGGTAGCTATTGGCGATAACATTACAGAGTTAAACCTGCCGATCGATCCAAGTGGCGTGGTTTACAATGCGGTTTCACGTGCACCAGTAGCTGGAGCAAGGCTGACCATGCTGAGTGGTGGTGCGGCACTCGACCCGAGCTGCTTCGACGATACGGCGCAACAGGGACAGGTTACCTTAGCCAGCGGTTACTATAAGTTCGATCTCAACTTCAGCCAGGCAAGCTGTCAGCCGGGCGCTGACTACGTCATTCGTGTTGAGCCTCCGGCAAGCGGTTACCGGGATCGTATCTCGCAATACACCCTGCCGCCGAGCAGTGATGCCAGCACCGCGGCTTATGATGTGCCGAGCTGCAGCATTGCCTCCGCGTCGGGTTATTGTGAAGCGCTTCCCACCGAGTCCGCTCCGGCAATTGGCACGGCGACGACCTATTATCTAAACCTGACGCTGAACGACCCACAGCCAACCAGCAGTCAGCTGTTCAATAACCACATCCCTCTGGATCCGATCCTCAATGAGGCCGTGGCGATTACCAAGACCTCCTCGCGCGTCAATGTTTCCCGCAGTGAGATGGTCCCCTACACCATTACGGTGAACAACTCCTATCTGACGACGCTGCAGAACCTGACCATCGTTGATACCTTCCCGGCGGGCTTCAAATACGTCAAGGGTTCCAGTCGCTTCGACGGTCAACCCCTTGAGCCCACGACTGTTGGAACCCAGTTGCGTTGGGAAAATATCAATCTGGCCACCGATGTCCAGCACACCATACAGATGGTATTTATTGTCGGCTCCGGTGTGAGCGAAGGGGAGTACGTCAACCGTGCGCAGGTGATTAGCTCCCAGACAGCCGATGCGGTTTCCGCCCAGGCATCTGCCACGGTTCGCGTGGTGCCGGATCCGACCTTCGACTGCACAGATATCATCGGCAAGGTGTATGACGACAAGAACCTCAATGGCGCCCAGGATGACGGTGAGCCTGGCCTGCCCGGTGCCCGGGTTGTGACTGCACGCGGTCTCAAGATCACCAGCGATGAGTATGGCCGGTTCCACATTACCTGTGCGGCCGTACCGGACGAAAATCGTGGTTCGAATTTCATTCTGAAGGTGGATGAGCGCAGCCTGCCGACCGGGTACCGCGTAACGACCGAAAACCCCCGTGTCGAGCGACTGACACGAGGCAAGATGGCCAAATTTAACTTCGGTGCAACGATCCACCATGTCGTTCGCATGGATGTGGCTGACGGGGTATTCGAACCCGATTCCACAGAGATGCGCAGCCAGTGGAAGCCGCGAATCGGTCTGTTGCTGGAAGAACTGAAAAAGTCACCTTCAGTACTGCACATCTCCTACCTGGCTGATGTTGAGGATGAGGGACTGGTTAGAAAACGTGTGGCCGCGCTCAAGGAAATGATTGCCGATAAATGGGACGATCTTGAGTGCTGTTATCAATTGACGATTGAGACGGAAGTGTACTGGCGCCGGGGCGCGCCACCCAAGCACTCCGGGATTTTGGACTAGTGGACGCGAATGAAAATGACTTTCTTCGGCCGACGTGCAATAACGAGGCGGTTTGAAAAAGCATGCTGAACAAAGCATTTGCAATAATTTGTGCTTTATCCTTCGCGGGCTATGCGTTTGCCGAAACGCAGCCTGAGGATAGCGCTGTGTCCGCTACCGGGGAGACCGGCGTCAGGGAAGTCTCGCCCTATGGCGAGAACATCGAGCAGTACAAGTCCACCGATGAGATCTATCAGCAGTGGGTCAAGAAGTTCGAGGACGACGGCGGAAGCGGTGATAAGGTCGAAAAGCGCAAGGTGCTGGATAAGGAGGTCAAAACCCTCAAGCTGAAGAATGTCGTGCCGCCGATCCGCTTTGCCTCGGGCAAGGCCAACATCCCTGAAGAGTACATCGGTATGCTGCGCGATGTGCTGCAAAAGATGAAAGACCGTAATAATGTGCGCTTGCACTTTGTCGGTCATAGTGACGATGTCCCGCTCCGGGGGGCTGCCAAGGAAAAATACGGCGACAATGTCGGTCTTTCCCGGGAACGTGCGGGCACTACCGCCGAGTTTTTCCAGCGCGCGCTCGATTTGCCACCCGAATCCATTTCCTACGAAGGTGTAGGGGAGTCAGAATCCATTGCCAGTAACGACACGGCCGCAGGGCGTGCCAAAAATCGTCGTGTGGAGGTTGAGGTCTGGTACGACGAGATCACCGAGAAAATGGTGGAAAAAGAGGTGGTGGTCGCGAAGAAGATGAATCGCATCAAGGTTTGTCGCGTAGAGACGGTCTGTAAGCTGCGCTACAAGGAAGGGCATGCGCAACGTGCCCGTGTCAAAAATCTGGTTGCACCACTGCGTTACAAGGATCAGGCCGTCAAGATTCCCGCTACCTTCCTGGAGCAGATGCGCGAGGCGTTAAAGAACCTCCGCAGCAAGCGCAACGTGGTGGTCAAGTTTATTGGTCATACCGACAATATCCCCCTGGTTGGCCGCGAGGCACGTATCTACGGTAACCATCTCGGCCTTTCCAAGGCGCGCGCCCGTCGTGTAGCACTGGCAGTACAGGATGCCCTGAACCTGCCAAGTTCAGCTATCGATAGTGACGGCAAGGGGGCAAAACGACCGGTCGCCTCCAATGAAACGGAAAAGGGGCGCATGCTCAATAACCGCGTCGAGGTTGAGTTCTGGTATGACGATGCGCTGCAGGAGCTGCCGGATGAGCCGCAAATCTGTCCCGAAGCCTCCGGGGCGGAAACCGTAACACGCGTCTATGATCCGCCCTCGGGCAGTATCGATCCGGTTATTTACAAAAATGGCGAACCGGTTATTCCGCCGGGCTACAGCCAACGCTTGCAGCGCCTAATGGAAGAGGTGAAGGATAAGGCCAATGTTCGCCTGCGATTTACCGGTTACATCAGCAATGAGCGGCTCGACCGCCGTACAGCATCGGTTTATGGCGATGATATCGGTTTGTCGACAGCACGTGCCCGGCGGGTAATGGAAGAGGTCCGCAAGGATTTTGACCTGAGCGACGATCAGGTCGAATTTGAAGGGCACGGTTATGTTCAAACCGATGATGTGGTTAATGCCGGTTTTGTCGAAGCAGAACGTTCGCGCGTTGAGGTTCAGATTGTCTACGATGAGCTAGCCCTGCTTGATGACCGCGAAGGTCTGGATATTACAAGATTGACCCGCGAGGTGGAGCCAAAGAATCCGTATGCGCTTAACCTTATGCGTATTACCGTCGATGGTAAGCCGATCAACGATCCGGGAAAAAGTATTCCCGATGTGCAGCGCTGTACTGATGTGGCGCTGGACAAGGCGAAGATCCAATTCAAATACGACAATCTCGATTTTAAACCACGTCTGAATGTTGCCGCCTGGCCGACGACTGTGCGTTTTCGCGACGATACCAATACCGGTGCGCAGGAGA
>JBEPXU010000045.1:7127-10979 GCA_041641735.1 Ectothiorhodospiraceae bacterium | reverse complement strand
CCTCCAGCCGGCGCTCTACACTGGCCACCTTGTCATCCAGCGATTGATCCTTGTCGGTGCGGGTGCCGACCGAAACCATGGAGTGGATGCGAGGTGCCCCCAATTCGTGTACCACCTCGTGACAGCGCCTGACTGCCGCAAACACTGTATCCCACTCTCCTTCAATGTTGGTCCCGTTGGCATGCAACTGGTAGTGCAGTCCGGACGCCGCCAACACCTTTTCGCATGCCGCAATATACCTTGAGACAGACACCTCTGTACCAACCGGCACCACCTGCAAATTAACCAGCGCTTTCACAGCCACCTCCCGTTTTCATGGACAGTTAAGACTCTGTTGCTAAAGTTAGTCTCATGGTGGGTACACAACCCCTGCCGTGACACACTTACACAGAGGACACGACGATGGAACAGTACACTTCTTTTGAAGACCGCCCTTCACCACGCCCTCAAATCACTCCTTCGTTGCGTGATGGCCTGATCACTATCAGCGGACTGACTGTCGCGATGGGGAGCTTCTTCCACAGGGAGATCATGCTCTGGTGGCTGGGAGCCTGAATGCCGATTAAAGCCGAAACCGATCTTTGCCCTCCGGCACCTTCCTTTGTGAAGGTGTCGTCTTCGGGCGAGATGGGGGAGGCTGTCGCTTCTTCCCGCCCAGACTGTTTAGGGCGGTAGCCGAGCTGAGCACAAACAGTAGGGCAAAGACAAAGACCACAGCAAAGACCGTCATCCCGCTCCACCCCCCTTTCTCCTCTGCGGCGACTTCACTGCTTGCCGGTGCGGAAACGGCCTCACCGTTATCGACCGGCTCCTGGGCAAAAGCCGCTGGCCAGGCAGCCAGACACCCGAGCAAAACCATAAGCTGCAGTAGCTTTCGCACCTGATACTCTCCTGAAACTCAAGGGGCTGAAAACCTGCCATTCTGGCATGGTCTACCCGGTGTCGCCATAGAGCTTGCCATTAAGGTGTTTTTTTCGTAGTAATGAATCCCAGCACTGCAAAGGTTAGCCAACCATATACAACAAAAATAGAGGAGCAAGTAATGGGGGAGCTATTCTCACAACCCTGGATGCAACAACTCCAGTCAAAATGGAATGCCACCAGCAGCATCGTCGACCCCTTGAAAAATGCCAGTTTCTCGGCCCGTATCGGTTATGGCTTTAAAGGGGAAGACACCCCGAGAGGCATACTGGTGATTGAGAACGGCCGCGTCATTGAGGCCGGCGACTTCGATGGCGGTAATCTGGACTGGGACCTGCGCGCCAGCCCTGAGAAGTGGGCAAGCTGGATAGAGGGTGGATTCGGCCTGGCGAAGCTCGGTCCTGCTGTCGCGACGGGCGCACTCGAGTTCGTGAGCGGCAACTATCGGCAAATGATCAGGAATCCCTCCCTCAGCAACCCCTTCCTGCACCATTTTGACCTGATGAGTGAACTGGGCGCCGGGGGATAGGCTCCCCTTCAGCCGACGCTCCATCTTCGCTGCCCCAGCCCGGGGCGGCCAATTTTCCCAGCAAATACGTCATTTTCTGCCAGTCGCATAGCGTGATGGCGCTCACGGAATGTCATTAACCTTTCATGTTTAATGGGTATAAAAGAAATATACCCCCTCTGCGGGAACGCCTGATCGCCTCAGCAAGACGCCAAGGGTGCAATCAACGCGGGACGGCAAGACAGTAAGTCACGCCCACCCAATAGATACACAGCGAATTCAAATCATGTCTAGCAAAGAACTGGGAATGACCGGTCTGGCCCTGACACTGCTCGCCTTCTGGGAAGCCGCTATCGGTGAAATACCGTTTGGACTCTTTAGCATCCACGCCGATTCACAGCCCCTTCTCTTTACTTCCCTCATGATCGCGCAACTCTTGCTCGCCGCGTTCTGGCTCGCTGTGGCATCAAAGCGCTGGTCTGACCAGCGTGAGCAGCAGCGCCAACAGAGTAAAGAAACGGCCCTCTACTCAACTCATTAAAACAAGCCGGCAGGCCTATATTTGTGCCTGTAGCCGCTCCACTACCCGCTCAGCCAGCGCATCCACGCCGGGTAACGCTTCGGTATCCACCTGCAGGGTGAAAGGCTGTTCATCCGGCCCCGGCGGCTCCCATTGCTTGAGTTGCTGCTCCAGTACGGCCAAATCCGCATCGGAGGCCCCGCCTTTTCGGCCCGCCATACGTTGACGCAATACCTCGGGCGTTGCATGAAACTCCAGCAGCAGGCAGGGGAGACCCTGCTCACGGGCCAACCGCTCAAACCGCTCGCGCTGCCTTCGGCGCAGGCAGGCGGCATCGATAATCACCGAATAACCGGCCTGCAGTATCTCGCCGCTCAATTGCGCCAGACGGTCGTAGGTGCGTTCACTCGCCTCGTTTGTGTAGATCCCCTCACCCGGTGCCGCCTTTCCACTCTCATCGGCACTCAGGCCGAAAAGGCGTTTACGCTCCACATCCGAGCGTAGCCGGATCGCGCCCAAGCGTTGTACCAGCGGACCGGTTAAGGTGGTTTTTCCGGAGGCGGAGACCCCTCGTGCGATCAATACTGCCTGCTGTCCGCTAGCACCATACCCCTGGGCAAGTTCGAGATAGTGCGCAAACTCTCCCAGTGCCTCCTCACGCGCTGCCGCATCAAGCCCCGGCTGACCACTTCGTATCGCCGCCACCTTTGCCCTGACCAGCGCACGATAGACCAGATAGAGCGGCATTAAAGCCAGGGACTCATAATCCCCGCTGATCTCCAGGTAGCGATTTAAAAACCGCTGCGCCAACGGCGCTTCACCACGCGCCTGCAGGTCCATCACCATGAAGGCCACCTCGCTGATCACATCGATCCAGCGCAGGGAGGGATTAAACTCGATGCCATCAAAGGCCATCGCTTTACCCTCGAGCCAGATCAGGTTTCGCAGGTGCATATCCCCGTGGCACTCGCGGATAAAACCGTCATGCTTACGCTGACGAATTCGCTCCTCCTGCCGGGCAAAGGTCTCGCGACTCCACTGCTCCAGCCGTTGCAACGCCTCCTCCCACTTTGCATCTGTCAGATGCTCACGGATTTGCACAAAATTCTCGGCCATCGGCTGCCAGACCTGCGACGGTTCGCCATATTCGCTCTCCACGCCGGCCACGGGTATCTGCTGGTGAAAGCGGGCCGTCATCTCGGCAAAGGCATCGATATGGGTCTCGTGGAGCTGTCCTCGACTCAACAGTCGATCCAGCTGCGCCTCCTGCGCAAAGCGCCTCATCTTTACCGCATACTCGATGACATTTTCTCTAGCACCGACCACGGGAGATCCCTGGGGGCCAGAGATGGCCACACACTCAAGGTAAATCTCTGGGGCAAGACGCGCATTGAGGCGCACCTCCTCCTCACAGAAATTGTGCCGCCTGTTCAGCGTCGAATAATCGAGAAAGCCCAAATCGATCGGTTTCTTTAGTTTGTATGCAAACTCGCCGGCAAGGATTACCCATGAGATATGGGTTTCGATCACCTCGCAGTGACCCACCGCGTGGGGATAGGCCTGCGGCTTCAATAATGAGGCGATCAGGGGGGGGAGCTGGGGTGTCTGGTTCATCCTGCCTCCGCTTCAACCTTTTTGCCAGTGGCAACTCCGGCGTCATGGATCGGAAATAAACAGCCAATAAACTATCACTGACCGACAGAATTTGTCGTCAACGTCCTACAGACTTTTGCCGTTGAATTACTCACTCTGTCATCGTCGAAACTAGATTTTGAGAATGGAACTCATCATGTCCTGTCAGGATTGTGTCTTTCAGCACCAACTGAATCGTGGACCTTTTGCCATCCCCTGCAACAGTTGCGAGGATAACAAGGAGGATAAGGGGTATTGCCTGGCGAGCGAC
>JBEPXU010000045.1:0-7117 GCA_041641735.1 Ectothiorhodospiraceae bacterium | reverse complement strand
CGTTGACCTCCGCTGTGGTTCCACACGCGACGAGCCCGTCGAGGACCTCGTCGTCGACGGCGGCGAGGGCGGCCTCGCGGTCGCCCTCGTGCCAGTGTGAGCGACCCGTCGCGACCATCTCCGCGGACCCTTGCCTGGCGAGCGACTCCCGCTTCGGTTATGTCCCCACCCTCACGCGTATCTTCGACTTTGAGCTGGCGCAAAGTCTGATCCAGCGCGCCCGCTCTCAGGGTACCGAATTGAGGCTCTTTCTCTGGTCCAGAGAGAAAAATGCCTACTGTCACACTGACTGCTAGTCCCTGCCCAGATGAATAAATGGCAGAATTGAAAGATAGAGCACGCCGATGATCGCCAACAGATAAGCCAGCATGCGAAGGGGGTGACTTCGAAAGCGGTCAAACAGCGTTTCCAACCGCCCCTCCTGTTTTAACCTTTCATACTCCTCACGCGCACGCCGATACCTTTCCTGCTGATAGACATCGATCAAACTGTTCGCCTGTAACAGCTGCGATTCATCCCTGAGCCAGATCGCCGCAAGGGATATCCCCCAGCGACCCGCCGACGTCTCGTAATAGTCGATCCGGTTTTCATCCAGCAACTCACGGATATCCTGTGCCTCATCCTCGGGCACACCGTTTAGCTTGAACAGCAATCGTGCCATTAATCGACCAGAAACTTCTCAAGTGCCTCGGGTATCTCCGGGCGGCCATGCGGGCTGAGTGCGGTACCGATAATTTTGGCATTCATGATGAGTTTTTTATCCGGAAGGCTGAAGATATCCTGATAAAAGGCAAACTTAACCTTCGACTCACGTTTCATATTCAACCCAACAACGAAATCATCACCCGCCTGCAGCGGTGATTTATAGTCCAGTTCGGCGCGAACCACCACCAGATTGATGCCCATTTTCGCCAGCTCGGCAAAATCGATACCGATCTTCTTCAGATAGACATGTCGCGCATGTTCGAGGTAATTCTGATAGATGCCGTTATTGACGATGCCCTGAATATCGCACTCATAATCCCTGACGTGCATATCCAGTGAAAACTCATAGCCTTCCATTTGATACTCCCCGGTTATTTATTATCGCTGCTGCCAGACCGATTATAGGGAATGGCTCTTTCTCCGCCAATGCCGCTGCAACGCCAACCTCAACACGGTATGCTGTGCGGGCGATAGCCACAGCAATCATTGAGTGATATGTGCAAACGTTTCTGGGTCGAAATCGACCCCTTTGATACCGCCCTGGTTACTGCCGCCATCGAGTCGGGTGCCGATGCCGTTGTACTGCCCGAGGGCAAACATACGCAAGCACAACAACTGGGACGCATTACAACCATAGCCGCCGACGGTGATCTGGTCTGGGGACAGGATGTCGTGCGTGTCCGCATTGATAGCCAGCAGGACGAGAGCAGGGTGGCCTCCGGCAAGCTGAATGTGATCGAGAACAGCGACTGGACCATCATCCCACTGGAGAATCTGCTCGCCAGGCACCATGGCAACCTCATCCAGACCGTCCACTCGAGCGAAGAGGCGCGTATTGCCCTGCAGGTCATGGAACGGGGCGCCGATGGTATCCTGCTGGTCACGGATGACCCGGCGGAGATCCGCCGTACCGGCAGGTGCATCGAGACATTCAAATCACCGCCGATCACACTGGAACCGGTGCAAATCATCGAGAACCGGCCGGTGGGCATGAGTGATCGCTGCTGCATCGACACTACCTCCCTGCTACCGCCGGGAGAGGGCATGCTGGTCGGCAACAGCGCCGATGCGATGTTCCTGGTCCACAACGAGAATGTGCAAAGTCCCTATTGCGCCGTACGACCCTTTCGGGTCAACGCCGGCGCGGTACACGCCTATACCCTGCTACCGGATAATCGTACGCGTTACCTGGCTGAACTGGCCAGCGGCGATGAACTTCTCACCAGCACCCCCGCTGGCACTACCCGCATCGTGACCGTTGGGCGTAACAAGATCGAACGTCGCCCGATGCTGCTGCTTCGGGCGCAAAACAGTGAGGGCAGGGAGGTCTCCCTGATCATGCAAAACGCCGAGACCGTTCGTCTTACCGGGACCGATGGCGCACCACGGTCGGTCACCGCCCTGCAACCGGGCGATGAAGTCCTGGCAGCCATGCTCCCCAAAACCGGTCGCCACTTCGGTCATGCCATCGAGGAGAGCATCGAAGAGCGCTAGTATTGCCGCCACCAGTCCCACGACATGGGCTATTATCTGACCAGGGCATCATGGACGGGGAGAAAAGCACATGTATCAAATGGCGATTCGCGCAGTAGTGTTCACAGCCGCTCTGCTGGTTGGCCTGCCGGCACAGGCGAATGATGGGGCCCGACTCCAGGGGGCCTGACAGTGTCAGGAGACAGGTGAACGCTATACCCTTGAATTTGGACCGCCCGGACAGCTTCGCTACAACGGCGCACCCACACGCTACCAGCTCTTACCCAATATCCTGCGGGTACAAGAAGACTACGGCGTGGTCGACTACTACTACGAATTCCGGCAAAAGACCCTGATTTTTGTCTCACCGGACGGTTCAGTCGCTACCTGTCAAAAGACCGAACCGGCCTCCATGCCCCGTCAGGCCAGGCCGGCACCGGGTACCACCTCCCCCCAGACTCCATCGGGCTGGCCTCCGCCCTACCAGCGCCCTCAAGGGCGCAGTACCTGGGAAGACTCCGACCCCGCCTCACTGCTCTACAAGTTTGCCGGGCGCTGGGATTCGGTCACCACCAACACACTGCACAATATCGACCTCAAACCGGATGGTACCTACGAAGATACCTACGAGTCGGGTTATAGCGGCACCTTCTCCGATCAGGGCGGCTACCAAACCGGGAGTTGGGGCGCGGCCGGCAGCGAACAGGGAGGAGGGCACTGGACCATTCGAGGCACTCTGCGGCAGGGGCAGATCACTCTCATCGACCAAAACGGTAACCGAACGGTCTACAACTACAAGGTGCATTGCCGCGGAAACGAGTGTTACGGCAGCGAGTACTTTTTCAATGGCAAACTCTACAGCGTAAAGTATATTTACCGCTAGTGCTCCCGCTGCCAGATACACTCGCCGTTGCGAAAGATCTCTTTCACCCGGTGATAGGGGATGGTGTGAAGCTCTCCCTCCTCATCCACAAGCTGAAAGGAGAAATGGTCGGCGGGGTCGAACAGCAACTCCCTGAATGGCACACGGATAATCCGCTGTGCCACCCGATCGTAGTAACCGACGCTAAAATCGGCCGCACCGTACTCTGTGTCCCAGCGGATACGGCTGAAGAGTTCCTGTGTATCGGTTTCATTCCCTTGTTGAGAACGGTACCGCGGTGTAGATCGCCAGCTCCCTGGCATGGCGTTGCCGGTCGTGGTCGCTCATCGCCTCCACCGCTGCGATGGCCCTGATATAGGCCTCCGACAACCCCGCATAACGTGCACCACGCAATACGTGCTCCTTGTACCACTGATAGGGCCGAAGGTCCGGATGGATATCGGTGGCATAGTAGGTAAAGGCACTCACCGACCCACCCTGCTCAAGCCGCAGCGCCACCTGCTTGATCTCATATCCCTTGCCCAGCCCCTCACACTGATCGAGAAACGGCTTTTCTTCCGCGTCCATCCTATAGAGCAGACCGTGCACCACATGGCCGGGCTCACCGGTGCAGCAGGCATCGCATTTGGCCGATCCGTCCACCCGGCTGTGCTTGTGAAAGCGCAATTCATGCCCAGCCAGCTGCGCCCGCTGCAACGGTTCTGCGGAGGGGACCCGCGCCTGCAACCGCTGCGGCGCCATGTTGGAGCCGTAGGCAAAGTAAAGAAGCTGTCTCTGTTTGCTCACCATATTCTCATGGTAGTACACCCCACGGCGGCTGATCACCCAGCCGCTCGGCAAGAAAATCGATAAAGACCCTTACCCGCCGGGGCAGGTGGCGACGTGAAGGATAGAGGGCATAGGCGGCATTCTCTTCGGCATGGTAATCGGGCAACAGGCGCTGGAGGCGACCAGCGGCCAGTTCCTGGTGACAGATAAAGGTGGGCATAATCGCCACCCCAAGGTCCGCAAGCAGTGAGGCCAGCAGCAGATCGCCATTGTTCGCGCGCAGCCGGATATGCGGTCGTACCGCATGTGCGCCCCCGTCGCGGTCGAACAGCGTCCACTGGCGATGTTCCGAGACATTTCCATAACTCAATCCAATATGGTGCTGCAGCTCCTCCGGTTGCTTCGGCTCACCGTGCGCTGCCAGATAACCCGGACTGGCGCAGAGCACCATCTGCATCGGCACCAGCCGTTTGGCAACCAGCGAGGAATCATCCAGCTTGCCGATGCGGATCGCCAGATCGACCCCCTCCTCAAGCAAGTTCACCTGTCGGTCCTCCACATCCAGATCCAGACGGATCTCCGGATAGCGCTGCATAAACTCATTCAGCAGTGGCGCCAGATGACGCAGGGTAAATGAAAGCGGCGCGGCCACCCGTAGCCGGCCGTGCACCCGCTGCTGCTCACTACTCAGGCTCTGCTCCGCCTCGTTCAGCTCATCGAGGATGCGCAGACAACGCTCATAAAACCGCCTGCCATCCTCCGTCAGGCTGATTCGGCGGGTTGTACGTTGAAGAAGCTGCACGCCGAGACGATTTTCCAGCTCCTGCAGGCGTCGGCTGACTGCCGATTTGGCCATGCCGAGGCGACCGGCGGCGGCGCTGATACCGTTGCTTTCCACCACCCGGACAAAGGTCTGCATCTCATCGAAGCGATCCATTACTGTTCTCTATATAGCAACAATGTGTTCATGTTTAACGTGTTTATCCTGAATATAGCAACACTATACTAAACAGCAATACTCAGTTATTCACAGGACAAACACCATGGACCAGCAAACCACACCCACCCGTCGCGTCGAACGTATCATCCAGGGTCGCGAGACCTCCGACGGCGCCGGGGTACGCCTGCGGCGCATCATCGGCAGCCCGGAGCTGGACATGCTCGATCCCTTCCTGATGCTCGACGCCTTTCGCTCCGATGACCCGGATGACTATATTGCCGGCTTTCCGCCGCACCCTCACCGCGGCTTCGAGACCGTCACCTATCTGCTCGCCGGCTGCATGCAGCACCGCGACAGCGCCGGCCACGCCGGGGTGATCCGCTCCGGCGGGGTACAGTGGATGACTGCCGGCAGCGGTATCGAACACTCCGAGATGCCGCAACAGGAGGAGGGACTGCTCTCCGGATTCCAGCTCTGGGTGAACCTGCCCGCTAAGGAGAAGATGCAGCAACCTCGCTACCAGGAGTACGAGCCCGAGGAGATCCCGCTCGAGCGACATGAGGACGGTACCGAGATCCGTGTTGTCGCCGGCACGACGCGCCAGGGCACCAGCGGTCCGGTAAAGGAGATCGCGGCACGCCCGATCTACTTCGATATCTCCCTCGCGGCCGATTCACGCTTCGAGGAGGAGATACCGCAGGGACACAATGCCTTCGTCTATGTGATTGAGGGTAGTGTGGAGATAGCCGGTACAGCGGTCCAGGCAGGTAGCTTGGCCGTGCTGAGCGACGGTGAGCAGGCACAGATCAGCGCCAAGCCGGGCGCAGCGCGTCTCCTGCTAATCGCCGGAAAACCCTTCAATGAACCGATTGCACGCTCCGGCCCCTTTGTCATGAACACCCGCGAGGAGATCCAGCAGGCCTATGACGACTATCGCAGCGGGCAATTCGGCAGTGTGGAGGCAGAGTGATGCGCTGGCGCAACCACGGCGATGACTGGGGCATGATAGCGATCATCCTGCACTGGCTGATCGCGGCGGTGGTATTCGGCCTGTTCGGTCTGGGTCTCTACATGACTGAGCTTACCTACTACGATCAGTGGTATCACGAGGCACCCCACATTCATCGCAGCATCGGTGTCCTGCTGTTTATCGCCATGCTGTTGCGCCTGTTTTGGCGACTGGCCAACCCGGCACCTGCCCCCCTTGCCTCCCACAAAGTGTGGGAGCGACACCTCGCCCGCTTGGTGCACATCGGCCTCTACCTGATGCTTTTCGTCCTGATGCTAAGCGGTTATCTCATCACCACTGCCGATGGTCGCCCGATCTATGTCTTTGACTGGTTTACCGTCCCCGCGACCCTGACCGGCCCGAATCAGGAGGATATCGCCGGGGTAATCCATCAGATTCTGGCCTGGAGCCTTATCGGCCTGGCACTGCTGCATACTGCTGCGGCGCTCAAACACCACTTTATCGACCGTGACCGCACGCTAATACGCATGTTGGGTCGCTAACCATGAACCACCAAAAAGGAGTAACACCCATGAAACGCTACATTCTCTCCCTGCTCTTGCTGGGTTTTGCCGGTACCCTCGCACTGCCGGCCAGTGCCGCTGACTATGTCATCGATACCAAGGATGATCATGCCTTTATTCAGTTCCGCATCCAGCATCTGGGCTACAGCTGGCTCTACGGGCGCTTCAACGACTTTAACGGCAAATTCAGCTACGACGAGAAACAGCCGGAAAAGGCCAGTGTCCAGGTCACCATCGACACCAACAGCATCGACACCAACCATGCCGAGCGGGACAAGCACCTGCGCAGCAAGGACTTTTTCGATGTACAGAAATTCCCCGAGGCGAAATTTGTCAGCTCAGACTATAAGCCGCTGGGTAACGGCAAAGGAAAACTCACCGGTGATCTGACCCTGCACGGTGTCACCCACCCGGTTACCATCGATGTGAAGCAGGTCGGTGCAGGCCCCGATCCGTGGGGCGGCTTCCGTCGCGGCTTTATCGGCACCACCACCCTGAAGCTGAAAGATTTTGGTATCGACTACGATCTGGGCCCCGCCTCTACCACCGCAGAGGTGACGCTTTCCATCGAAGGCGTCCGCCAATAATCCCTCCCTCCATGAGAGGACTTTGACCGCCTTCATGGCGGTCTTTTTTTTCAGGTAAAGAACGTGTTTCGCGCCTAGAGACCGGCGCGCTTGCCAGCCCGACCACCACGCTCGCCCAGGCGAATACGCGTGAGTATCTTCAACAGCTCGGACTCTGAGACAGGTTTGATTAGAAAATCGGTGAAGCCAGCCTTGATGATGGCCTCCCGTTGCTCGGGAAAGGCGTGT
>JBEPXU010000044.1:0-11050 GCA_041641735.1 Ectothiorhodospiraceae bacterium | reverse complement strand
TACGACATAACCACCCCTTAACAGAATTTCACGCGCAGCAAGTGCCGGGACGAAACCCTGCATAAAATGGCCAATCTTATCGTAGGGGTTGCGACTTAACTCAAAAACATCCTGCAACCAGAAACCCAGCGGAACATGGGCATAGGTGTATGTACCACCCAGTATCAGCACCAATGCATGCTGGCTGATAAGGACATAAAGCAGGGCGGTCAGCGGGAAGGATTTATAGGTTACCATCAGAAGCGGTAAAACGATGATAACCGGTGAAACCTCAAGCCACCACGTCATTCGGTCCTGGGGTGATATACCGGAAATAACGAGGGCAGTTAAGACAACCAGAATCAGGCTGTAGAGCAGTCTTTTATTGGCCATCATCACTTACCATCTATATATACAGGGATCCGCTGTAAGACATCGCTTATATCCAGGCTTGTTAATCAGAACAGGCTACAGGATGGCCCGCTGGTTCCTGCCAACACCCCATCAATATCCTTGTTATTCCTGAGACGCTCCAGAATTTCACTGTACAGCTCGTCAGGGATGTTACTGGCAAAAGTAATCTCCACAAACCCACTGTCGTTTACCGAATAGGAGGCAAACTCATCGGCACCATCATAATCGAAAAGGAGGTCTGCCACTGCCGAGTCTGCAGTGAACTGCGCGTCATCGGCCTGAACGGCTATTGAAAACAAGATCGCAACAGCAAGGACCGTAACATTAATGGCTATCTTCATAGCGCCCCCCCTTAAAGTCTAATGATATTTGTTGTTGTGGTAATAGCATCGCAACCTACAGGACTTCATATCGTTTCGTCAGGCCGCTTGTGTATAAACCTCGCAACCAGTTCCGACATAAGGTAAAGAATAAATGGAAGGATCATGAACTTCGAAAACGAAGGCGTAAGAAGCGAAACAATCCCACCTCCATAATTCATATAAAGATAGAGCGCAAGCAGTAGCGAGAGACACTTTATGAAGATGGAGATCGCCAAAACCGGACGATTAAGGTAGACCCCATTGGATGAACGAGACAGCAGGTAAATCCCCCACAAAAATCGCAGTGGCTGCACCACCAGAACAAGTGGGGTCAACAGATACAATGTTATTAGATGAAATATACTCATTCGATTATTTTGTATTCGGCCTGCTTAGTCCATCAGTGCAATGTAGTTGGCTAATGCCTCAACCTCCTGATCACTGAGTTCCGAGGTTGCTTTTTCCATCAGCAGGTCGGAACGCTGCGTCCCCTCGTAGTCCCCGGTTTGAATAGCATTGTCACGGAAGCGCTTCAATGTCGCGGTCACATAATCGACCTTTTGTCCGGCAATGAGCGCATAGCCTGCAACCCCTCTGCCATTCGCGCCATGACAACCGAGGCAGAGCTTGTCGTAAAGGGGTTTCCCTCTGGAGGCTAATACCGGGTCGCCTTTACCTGGCTTCAGTTACTGCGAAGTGTAGTAGACGGCAAGATTGACCTTATCCTGAAACGTAAAATTCTTGGCCAGCGCTGCCATCACAAAATGCTTACGACGGCCATCAACAAACTTACCAATCTGCTCTATGATGTAGGCTGTATTTTGTTCGGCCAGGTTCGGAATATCAGGCCTGACACTGTTGCCATCAACACCATGACAGTTCGCACAAAGCACTGAACGCTGTTTTCCAGCGCGTATGGCCTCCTGTCGTGCCTCCTCATTATGAAGACGCTTGTCAATTTCAGCCATAATGCGTCCGCGCTCACTCGTATCGGTCTCTGCCGCTTCAACCTCTACACTCCCCGCGAGCATTGCCATAGCGAAAAACTCAACACAGAAAAACACTCTTAGAAACAGTGACTTGGTTACAGACACGGTTCTCCCCCGACTGATTGGCTAGTAGCTACTTTAGTGTTTGTATGAGTATCCCGAAACCATCGGCGCTCGGTACAAGCACGGGTACTATGACATTACCCCAACCGATTTCCATCTACAAATTGTGTTCTACCGCCACTCCCCCTGGGGCATTTCGTCCCAAATCGTGTGGCAAGACTAGCCCCTGGGTTCAACCGCAATCACCTCTACACACCCGCCATCGACACAAAACCGGACATTCAGGTCATAGAGGGCAATCCCGTACTCCCGCTTACCGTCATCAGTCCCCTTATAGGCCGGACGGGGGTCCTGTGCCAGAACATCCCGAATAAGCGACTCAAGCTCGTGATATTTCCCGGAACAAACAGCACAGTCACGTTCTGCCTCCGGGGTGAAAACCACCTCCAACCCGGCTGCAGGGGGGGCCGGCGCAAAACCGGCGCTTGCCCCGGCAATGGCATCCGCATAGGGAATATAGGGTTTGATATCCAGCACCGGGGTCCCGTCGAGGAGATCGGCCCCTTTCAGTCGAAGTACGACTCCACCCTCACCTTGATCGATGCCCAGCAGTTCCACCACAGATAGTCCAATGGGATTAGGGCGATGGGTGGAACGACTGGCAAACACACCAATACGCTGATTTCCTCCCAGCCGCGGCGGACGTACAGTGGGCCGCCACGCCTGTTGCTTTATTCCGTGAAAGACGAAGGTCAGCCAGATATGCGAAAAGCCCTCCAGTCCCCTCACTGCCTCGGACCGATTATAGGGGGGCAGTAATTCCAGCGAGGCCTCGGCCTCGACCAGCCCCGGCTGACGCGGAATTCCGAATTTCTCCCGGTAGGGTGAATGAACGATACCAATGGCTTTGAAATTATACGATTGCATGGCTACAGATTAACGTAAATAGCGCCAAGGCAGGAGTGCGAAAGGAAAATTAATGCATAACACCAATGGCGGGGATCAAAATCCGGGAATTCCTCCCCACCCCTTAAAAGCGGGTACTAAAGCGCATCATTCCACCGTCAAAGGGATCGACATCAATATCATCCAGATCCCATGACAGCTTCACACTCAGTACACTCTCCCGGCCAACGGAAAAGAGTTCCCAACTGGTTGTCAGCTTGGCCTGGAGCTCGTCCCGTACCGTATCGTCAAGCGCAGCCGCCACGTAATCGTTTCCCTTGGTTGCATTAGCGGCGTACAGCCCGACCTCCCAGGCCTGATCCGGACGATAGGGGTGGTAGTAGAGGGTATAGACCTGAGACATCCTGTAGAGGAAATCAAAGGAGGTGTCGATGTCTGCGGGATTACGCTCCTCATTGCGAAAATCGTCATACCGGATACCGACGGTCCACTCATCCACGCTGTTCACTGCCGTAAACCAATAGCCTTCAACGGAGAGGTAGCGAATATCCTGTGATCGGTAGGAGAGTGTGTCATCCAGGCTCTGTCTGGTGTCGAATCCACTTAGGGAGACACCGTAGTGTTGTTCCGGATCGGCACTGACATCGAAACTGGCGCGGTAACTGCGGTTTTCATAGGCAAACACCGATACCTCATCGTTCAGCACAAACTCCAGCGGCTTGTTGTCCTGCAGCCAGAACCGGAACTTGTAGCGCTCGGCCCAATTGTAGGCTCCCTCTACGGTCCACTGACCCGGTTCGCTGCGGTAGGACGAACCATCCTGAACATTTTTCTCGTTGTAATAAAGATCCGGGCTCAACCAGGCCACATGCAGATAATTCCCCGGCCGCTGCCCCAGTGTTGCCGCCAGGCCAAGGTCCGCCTCACGCTTGGCATACTCGGGAGTACCGATCAGCGAAAGCGAAACGGGCCAACCGTCAGGCCGAACCTCAAGCTCAAGCAGCGGCCTTTGCGTCTCACGGCTTTCGTAGAGTTCCTCTTCAGACCACGACAACCTGAAGTCGACATTGGAGGTAATACCCTGCTTTAAACGGAGATCCGAGTAGGTATAAAGAAGATTGTGATCGAGGCTTCCCCCCGTGGCACGGAAACCGTTCTCAACATCCTGCCACGCGAGATCCTCCGAGGGACGGAACTGATAGGCGTTTATATCGAGAAAACTCTCGAAACTGAAAACGACATCTTCCAGCGAGGGCTCGCCGTCCCAGCCGCCCCCAAAGCAATCTAGAGGGAGGGCCGCAAACAACAAGGCCGACACAGGCAGCAATCTGTTACGCAAACACCGATGAGGGGCCCATCCAGTCACCGTTATCCTTAACTCCCTGCCGCGAATGAGTCGTGGTTTTCCATCGAGTACACCATAAGCATAGCCCACTTGTTCATGGCGGCGGCGAATGTTGGCCTACCCCCGCCAAGCGTCTATTCTGCGCTTAATCTCCTTGGCCGGCTCAGTCTTCAAAGTTCAATCCGGCGAGAATTCTGTTGAGTCGTCCCTGCTCACCCTCGTTTTCAGGATCAACCTCTTTTTCTGCCGCCGCTCTATTCTCAGCCGCTATGCGGGCAATATACTCCTCCGTGGTATGTGTGACGGTCTCTTTTAACGCGTCAACGAGCGGTTCAATTTCATCGGGCTTACGAACCCAGGTCTCGACATACTCCCCTTCATCAGGGTCAATTTTCACCGGGTATTTGCGTTTGGCCACAAGAGTGTTAAAGGTATCGCACCACTTAGCCGGGGCCTTGTGATTCAACGTAAAAAAAAGGTTGATATACGGCTCTTTGCGAATCCGCGGCGGGCGACTCTCATCGATACCGCTAATTCTGATGTCACTGATGCCTTCCATTACACCCTGTCCTAATGTTGGTGGTGAGAACGAACAGCATACGCCTTAACGGCCCGCATCACATCTGAGGTTCATGACGCTATAAACGGCATACTGCTACCCCCTTAACCGGGGGAATACCCCCCACAAACAAGGGGGGGGGAGTCAGAACCGACGCATCGCTGGTTCAAGATCCAACACTTTTCTCGGCAATACGCTTCATCAATTCCCGCCACGATTCCGAAAAGGAGGCGGCACCCTCACGCTGGAGTTTTTCGGCCAGTGCGCGCGTATCAATCCCGGCTCCGGCAAACTCGGCGAGGACGGCCTCGCTGTCGCCGCCGTCGGCAGTGAGGGTCTCCTCCGCCTTCCCATGCTCGGCAAAGGCGAGCAGCGTCTTCTCCGGCACGGTATTAATACTGCCAGGGGCGGCCAGTGACTCGACATAGAGCGTATCCGGCGCTGCAGGGTCCTTGGTTCCGGTACTTCCCCACAACAGACGCTGCGGACGGGCACCGGCCGCCGCCAGTTGCTGCCATGGCGGGGAGTCCAGCAGTTCACGATAGGCCTGGTAGGTTTGCTCTGCGATGGCGATCCCCAGCCGATTATGCAGGCTATCGGGAACCTGATCCTTGACCGCCACATCCCAACGGCTGACGAACAGCGAGGCGACACTGCCGACCTTCGGGTCGAGACCGGCGTCGATGCGCCGCGCAATGCCGCGCATATACGCCTCTGCCGCCGCGATATAGTGGGCCGGAGAGAACAAGAGTGTCACATTCACCGGCACACCGGCGAAGATCGCCTCCTCAATTGCCGGAATACCGGCCTCAGTGCCGGGTATTTTGATCAATAGATTGGGACACTGCGCCTGCGCGTGCAGTTGCCGCGCCGCCTCCACGGTGGCGGCGGTCTCGTCTGCCAGCAGCGGGGAAACCTCCAGCGACACCCAGCCATCCTCGCCCCCGGTAGCGTCTTGCACCGGCATAAACAACTCGGCAGCCCTCCTCAGGTCCTCTATTGCCAGCTCGAAAAAAAGCGCCTCGCCGGATTTTCCGGCCCGCGCCTTCTCACGAATAGCCTCATCATAGAAGTCGCCATTAGCGATGGCATTGTCGAAGATGGTGGGATTGGATGTCAGGCCAGTGACTGAAAATTCGTAAATATAACGCTCCAGCGTACCGCTGTTGAGCAGGCCGCGGGTAATATTGTCGAGCCACAGGCTCTGACCCAGTTCGTGTAACTGCTGAGTGACGTTCATAATGCCTCCTGTCGGCCATGCCGACTCAGATGCTGTACACAGGGATAAACACGTCATTCATCAACGACGTCGCTTACTTTATAGGCTTTCCCCGCTCGGGGTTATTCCAGCAACCATCATTCGCAATCAGTGCATCGGACTCAGCAGGTCCCCAGCTTCCGGGTGAGTAGAGGTGAACCGGATAATGTCGTTCAAGCACCGGGTCAACCACTCTCCAGGCTGCCTCGACCGCATCCTGGCGGGTGAATAGCGCGCCGTTACCCGCCATGGCATCTCCCAACAGGCGCGCATACGGTGTCTCCTTCCCTGTCTGCTCATCGAGCAGAAAAAGCTCATGCTGATCGCCGATAAACTCCTTTCCAACCCGTTTGACCCGAGCCGCCAGACCCACCTCGGTTTTAGGCGCAAGTCGGAACCGCACGTAGTTGGCCCGTCCGTTTCGGGGGGCCGAGTCATCGAACAACCGCTGTGGCGGTGGCTTGAGTTCTACCAGCACCTCGGCGACCGACTTTGCCAGGCACTTGCCTGAACGCAGGTACCACGGCACGCCCTCCCAACGCCAGGAATCAATAAACAGGCGCAGGGCGCAAAAGGTCTCCACATCCGAGTCCTTCGCTACGCCCGGCTCATCGCGGTATCCGCGATACTGACCGCGCACCAGATCCTCCGGCTGCATATAACGCATCGCCTGAAACACCTTGGCCTTCTCATTATGCACAGCACCATAGCCCTGGTAGGCCGGTGGCTCCATCGCCAGCAGCGCGACGATTTGGAACAGATGGTTCTGTATGACATCACGCAGGCAGCCTGCGGTTTCATAAAACGCTCCACGCCCTTTGACATCGAAGTTTTCGGCCAGGGTGATCTGCACACTGGCGATATGATTGCGGTTCCAAAAAGGCTCCAGAAAGGAGTTGGCGAATCGGAAATAGAGGATGTTCATGATTGCCTCTTTCCCGAGATAGTGGTCGATGCGAAAGATCGCCTCCTGGGGAAAGACCGATCGCGCAATGCGGTTGAGCTCCTGCGCCGAGGCCAGATCGTGTCCAAACGGCTTTTCCACAATAACGCGTGCCTGCTCCGCCAGGCCGGCTTCATCGAGTCTCTGGATCACCTTACTGAAAAGCCCCGGGGGAATCGCCAGATAATGTGCCGGACGGCAGGCATCACCCAGCGTCTGTTTGAGCAAGCGAAAGGTTTCTGCTTCCCGGTAATCTCCACCGACATAGCGCAACAGGGATAGAAGATACTCAAGGGCACCCGGGTCATCGACAGGGCCGGTCTGATTGATACTGTCCCTGGCATACTGGCGTAACTGCTCATCACTCCACGCAGGTCTCGCCACCCCGATCACCGGCACATTGAGGGAACCGCTCTTTGCCATCTCATACAGCGCAGGGAAGATCATCTTGTGGGCAAGATCCCCGGTAGCGCCGAAGATGATCAGGGCATCGGATGCGGGCAAGTGCTGATGTCTGCTATCCACCACACTCCTTTTCCCCGTCGTTGTGTTTATATCCATTTTCACGCTATACCTCCATGACAGCCCGGTGTGAGCAATAGGGCCTGTCACCACAGAACAGCGACATGCTCATAACCCTGTTCGTACACAACCCGGATAAAAGGTTCCCTCACCCCTACCGCAAGTCTAGATGACTCTCCTGCATCGTGTCATACGAACGAATGCGTAACCGATAAGTCATCCAATACGTACCGTCCTGCGTGCAGGACGGTTGGCATTGATTACACGGTTGCAGCGGCCCTCTTCGGTGACGTATCCCTCGACCAGGCCTTAGAACTCGGCTTTCCGGCACCACCGCCGGAGCGCCATGACTCACTGGGCATAATAACCATGTTGCTGATGCTTCTTCTCACCGCAATGCGCCTCGCGGCACACGGGTTCCACTGGCAATTGGTTAACACTCGGGGCTGGCTACTATGATGTGTGGCACTTATCGGAGCTGCACGGTTGATCCTCACCGCCTACCACAGCGGCGATCGGGTCAATCGCATCGGAGTGAAGGTAGAGGCCGTGTCGCCATAGCGTGAGAAGGGGTAGCCCCCTACGGGAGTGAGTGACTGCTCAACATATCGCCGAGGGCATGCACGACAAGGGCGTGAGATAGACTTTTCGCAATATCATTACGAATGACATGATTCCTAAGGGAGTAGCGGGACGCGGCCCTCAGGGCTCATCAACTTTCTGAATCTGGTACAACTTGTTTACAAATCAACTATCCGCCGGCAAATATTCAACTGGATAGTGGATCACAACCGTCCCCACATCCTTTTCACCAAAGTCAAAGCCCTTAATTATATCCATCGTTTGTGTTTCCAGGTCATTATCATCCAGGCTGCTCCTAACCAACGTAACGCCGCCCACATCACCTGAAGGTAAAATCGTTATTTTCATTATCATCTTACCTGACAGCTTTGCATTTTCCCTAAGTGCTTTGCTGTATACCAGGTATAAAGCACGTCTATTTTTATTAAAAACATCCTGTATTTCCTTATCCGAACGCCAAATTTTACTTTGTGCAATCCGTTCCTGACCAACCATATCCTCTGCCCGGGCCATAAACGGAAGCGCACCGAGCAATAGCAGTGCAATATATTTATATCTCATACCCAACCTGACACACGTCATCAAATAACAACCAACACAATAGCCACATTCTCCCCCTTACATTTACCTTCTCGATAACCACTAATATATGTGGATATACTTTTGCATAAACATTAGGGAAAAGTGTTCGCTTGCTTAACTGGCAGCGCCTATCAAACCTCGGCGGCTATCAACACCTCAAACATCTCGATCTTACCTTCCCCATCGAAAGCCTCTTTCGGCATGGGGTTATTGTGGGCAATCTTGAAATCCTCCGAACCTACCCAGCCCTCAAAGGCGGCCTTGTCCTTCCAGGTGGTCTGTACAAGATAAGGGGTATCAGGGGAGTCCGGCTTGAGCACCTGCATGCGCACAAAACCAGGCTGCTTGTCGATCTGACCTGCACGGTTACGGAAGCGCTCCTCGAACATCTCCTCGTAGCCTTCGGCAACGGGGACACGATTGGTGACGATGTACATACGTACTCTCCTGTTTTATGGATTCTCGTAGGAATTTAAGGTCTGTTCCCTGTTATTTCCCGACTAAGCGTACATGCTTCATCTAACCCTCAGTTATACACCACCGTTAGCGCCACAAAAAGGCGCATCCCTGCTATGTTTATATTGACGAGGATAAAGATAGGGACCGGCATGGTGAATGACCATGAAGGCGATGACTTCAACGAGCAGCTGGTCGTAATAATCGAAGGACTGCGACGAGCAAAATCCCTACACAACAAGTGGTTGTGGGATATCCATCGCGCGCTCCTTTGCAATGTACCTCTTTCTCCGGCGGGTGAGCTGGATTACACAATGTGTAATTTTGCCCACTGGTACAAATCCGCCGAGCACTTTAGTCACCTCCACAATCATCGACAATTCCGCCAGGTCGGCAAACAGCACCGACAAATGCATGACGCGGCGAATGAACTTGTCGCTGCAGCGGCTGAGGGCCTGCCTTTACCAACCGAGAGCTATGATCACTTTCTGCTAGAACGCAGCCGTTTCCAGAATGATGTCGAACATCTTGAACGTCAGCTGTGGGATGAGGCATGCCTCATCGACCAGCTCACCGGGCTACGCAACCGCCACGGCATGTTAGTTGAGTTGCGAGACGAGCAGCAGCGTATCGGTCGCGAGGGGGGCCAGAGTACTATCGGCATGTGCGACATCGATCACTTCAAGCACATCAACGACCAATATGGACACAAAGCCGGTGATGCCATCCTGCACCAGCTCGCTATATTTGTAATCTCACACCTACGTCCCTATGACCGGGTCTACCGTTACGGTGGTGAGGAGTTCCTGCTCTACATGCCCGGGTGTTCACTTGATAAGGCGAACCAGATCATCGAGCGCTTGCGCACCAAACTCGCCGAATATACTTTTGACGATTCAGGGCACACATTGTGGATTACAGCCTCTTTCGGCCTCACCGAACTTAAGGATAAGCATTCGGTTGAATTGTATATCGAACAGGCTGATAACGCCCTCTATCAGGCCAAGCAGGCAGGGCGAAATCGGGTGCACTGCGCTCCGATAGATGCAGCACCCAGTTAATCAGTATTAGGAAAACCCAGGATCAGAGAGCCAAACTGCTTCTTATTGGCTACCACTATTGATACCGCTGGTCAGGCGATCGGCAATACCGGCTCGTGTTGATGACTGGCCATGGCCTTGTAATCGTCCAGGGCGAGTAAAACCACAGGCTGGCCGTCGCGGCGGGTGATCACCACCGGTTCATGCTCATTGCACACCTTTTCCATGGTATTTAACAGACGTTTTTCGCGGATCTCAGAATAATTTAGGGTCTCCACGGCCTTACTCCCGTTACAGGATCCAAGTGATCCATCAGATAAATATAGTACAAGCAGGCACCGTTTTCCCTACCGAAGCAAGCTGCATACGACGGCATCTCACCGGCTCTACGGAATATCCTGGCGGAAAACCACAACCAACCTGGTTACCCCGATAGCCACAAAAATATAGTGGTATATATCAGCTTGCGCAAACTTTACCGTTTTAGTAAAGTTTCGAGCCATTCCACACTTATATACTTATTAATCAAGGGGTTATTGGCTATGTTTATGAACGTTGGACCGTCGGAGCGCAAGCTGCGCATCATTGCTGGACTCGCTCTTATGGTAATCGGCTTTGCAGCGCCCGTTCCGGATCAATGGCACATGGTGTTCACGACACTGGGCATCGTTGCCTTGTTACCTGCTGCCTTGGGCTTCTGCCCTTTCAAAGCACTGGTGCTTCGTAAACTAAGCTAAGCCTTTTGATGCGCTTTTTGATAATAGGATTGACACCTATTATTTAAAAGGATCGATAGTAAGGGTCAGAGAGGGATGCATGTACGTACATGACAATAATTCTCTCTGACCCTTATTCACTTATTCAGAACTTAACTCCCGCTTGAGTTCTACTTACGAGCCATGGGTTAGCAAGAGGCTTCAACAAACCGTGAGGTCGATACCCATGCGTGCGAAGCGTGGCGAAAGCAGTTTTAATGCCGCTTTTTCGTGTTCCTTCACTGCCTCCTGGAAGCGGTACCAATGTGTCTGTTGCTTCTTTTTACTGTCACGC
>JBEPXU010000043.1:0-11111 GCA_041641735.1 Ectothiorhodospiraceae bacterium | reverse complement strand
TCGAGTAGCCCCTCACGCTCCTCCGGCGGGCAGGCAACGGTATACTCTTTGTCCAGTAGCCGGATTTGTTCCTGTTTGATCTCTGCGCTCATCAATCCTGCTCCATCGCCTTGAGCCGCGAAATCATCGCCTCGACCCGGGTGCGGGCCAGCTCGGTTTTTTCGATAAGACGCGCCCGTTCATTGAGCATGGCAGCCTGGCTCTCGCGCAGGGAGCGGTTTTCATGGCTCAGCGCGTTAAGCCGTTGCAGGAGCTCGTCAACGCGGCGTTCCAGGTTTTTGAGAACCATTTCATCCATTGTCGTATCGATCGCTAGAAACCTTGTTCCGGCAGGACTGCCATTTCATTATCCGACCACTATAGAGCGGAGTCGAAAACCGGTCAACGCCGCCCTGATTGGGCAGGCGCGCGACGGAGTGCTAGGATGCCGATTTTGGCGTACCCTATGACGCCCCAATCTTTGCGGAACAAGGCGAATGAAACAGGCTAACGAGGTCATCGAAAAACTCAATAGTGCTCTGGGCCAGATTGAGACCGAGATGGGCGCAATAGAGTGCCACGGCACCCTGGCGGGGTTGTTTTGTGCCAAGGGAGAACTCAAACCTGAGGAGTGGATCGAGTTTATCGGCCATGGGCTCGATAGCAATAACCTGTTGCAGCGCGAGGCCCTGGCGGCCTTCAAAATGCTCTTTGAGGTGACCCGTGAGCAGCTCAATGACAGTGTGCTGGACTTTCACCCGCTCCTGCCCGAGGACGACGATACCGGGGTGGAGGAGCGCATTGAGGGGCTGGGCCAGTGGTGTCAGGGGTTTCTCCTTGGGCTCAGTGCGGGCGGCATTACCGATATCGACAAGCTGCCCGGTGACAGTGGCGAGATCCTGCGCGATATGGTTGAGATCGCCCGTGCCGGCAGCTATGAACTCGATGGTGGCGAAGAGGACGAACAGTCCTACCAGCAGCTGCTGGAGTATGTTCGTACCGGAGTGCTGTTACTCAATGAAGAACTCCACCCGACCAAGGCCCCGCCGCGTGACGACGTCACCTTGCATTAAGCCAAACAAGGCTATAGCTCCTCATAATATGGGCGGAAGGAGCTGTTAGCCGCAAAGAGAGTGAATTGCTGAGTCACTGTAAGGCTTAGCGCCTTTGCTAGAGTTCCCCGTGAAATCCAATAATCGCGACGGGGACCGTCGCTCCTACCTGTAGGCCGAAACGGAGCGTGTAGGGGCGACCGTCCCGGTCGCGATATAAATCTGGCATAATCGAATCATGAACAAGACTGAATTTGCCCGCCGCCGCAAACGCCTGATGCAGGCGATGGGGCGAGACAGTATCGCTATCCTGCCGAGTTCCCCGGTTCGTCCGCGTAATCGGGATGTGGAGCACCCGTACCGGCCCGACAGTGACTTCTTTTATCTGACCGGCTTTCCTGAGCAGGAAGCGGTGGCGGTACTGGTGCCCGGGCGCGATCACAGCGAATACATCCTCTTTTGCCGCGAAAACGACCCTGAAATGGAGACCTGGAACGGTCGACGCGCGGGACTGGACGGTGCGATGGAGCAGTACGGCGCCGATGATGCCTTTCCCATCACCGATATCGATGAAATCCTGCCCGGCCTACTGGAGAACCGCGAGCGGGTCTACTATGCGATGGGCTGCAACCCGGATTTCGACCGGCAGGTGATGGAGTGGATCAATCTGTTGCGCAAGAAGTCCCGTGCCGGGGTGCACACGCCGGGTGAGTTTATCGCCCTGGATCACCTGCTGCACGACATGCGGCTCTATAAGAGCGCTGCGGAGGTGAGGACCATGCGCAAGGCGGCGCAGATCTCCGCCAAGGCGCACAAACGGGCGATGCGGGTTTCCCAACCGGGTGTCATGGAGTACCAGCTGGAATCGGAGATCCTGCACGAGTGCATGCAGCACGGTGCCCGCTTCCAGGCCTACCCCTCTATCGTCGGCGGCGGCGCCAACGGCTGCATCCTGCACTACACCGAGAATGAGTCGCCGCTCAAGGACGGCGACCTGGTGTTGATCGACGCCGGTTGCGAGCTGGATTGCTACGCCTCGGACATTACCCGCACCTTCCCGGTCAACGGTCGCTTCAGCAAGGCGCAGCGCGACCTTTACGAGCTGGTGCTGGAGGCGAACTACGCCGCTATTGAGCAGGTTAAGCCGGAGAACCACTGGAATCGGCCCCACGAAGCGGCACTGAAGGTGCTCACCAAGGGACTGGTTAAACTCGGTCTTCTCAAGGGGCGGGTCGATACCCTGATCAAGAATGAGGCCTACCGACGCTTTTTCATGCACCGTACCGGCCATTGGCTGGGGATGGATGTCCATGATGTGGGCGACTACAAGGTCGGTGAGGAGTGGCGCGTACTCGAACCGGGGATGGTGCTGACCATCGAGCCCGGCCTTTATGTGGCCCCCGGTAGCAAGGGTATCGCAAAGAAGTGGTGGGGCATTGGCATCCGAATCGAGGATGATGTGCTGGTTACCCAGGACGGGTACGAGGTATTGAGCAAGGATGTCCCCAAGGAGCCTGACGAAATTGAGGCGCTAATGGCCGGGAAAACGGGGCGGACAAAACGAGCATGAACAGTGATTACGACCTGCTGATTGTCGGCGGCGGGATGGTGGGTGCCAGTTTGGCCCATGCACTCAAGGGCAGCGGTCTGCGTATCGCCCTCATCGAGGCGGTACCGCTCTATGAGGAGAACCAGCCCAGTTATGATGCCCGTGCCATTGCTCTCTCCTGGGGCTCCCGCCGTATCTTTGAGGGGATGGGGGTATGGCAGGCGATGGAGCAGGAGATGGTGACGCCGATCCGCACCATCAAGGTCTCCGACCGGGGCCATTTCGGTGCCACCCGTATGCAGGCCAGTGAGGAGGGTGTTGAGGCACTCGGTTACGTCGCCGAGGCGGCGGTCATTGGCCGGGTGCTTGCCAGCGGACTCTCCGCCCTGCCGGAGGTAGAGCTGTTCTGCCCCGCAGCGCTGGAGACGATTAATGTCGAGGAAGACGCCGCCCGGGTCACCATTCGCCAGGGGGATGAGCTTCGTACCCTCACGGCGCGACTGGTTGTTGCCGCCGATGGCGGACGCTCCACCGTACGCGAGCAGCTCGGTGCCAAGACCTTCCGGCTCGGTTATGGCCAGACCGCCGTGATAGCCAGCGTGGTCACCGATCGTCCTCATCATGATGTGGCCTATGAGCGTTTCACCGACAGCGGTCCCCTGGCCCTGCTGCCCAATACCGCACCGTCATGGATGAACGGCGCTGAGGCCGAAGATCGGCGCTGGTCGGTGGTCTGGACGGTGCATGATCGTGAGGTGGAGGAGCATCTGGCGCTCGATGATGAGGCTTTCCTGGCACGCCTGCAGGCACGCCTGGGGCGTCGGGCAGGCCGGTTGCTGTCGGTTTCACCGCGTAGCGCCTACCCGCTCGGACTGCAATATGTGCGCGACCATGTTCGCCACCGTCTGGCCTTTATCGGCAACGCCGCGCACCTGATCCACCCGGTCGGTGGTCAGGGATTCAATCTCGGTTTGCGGGATGTGGCGGTACTGGCCGAGGTGCTGGTGCAGGCGGCGCGAGAGCAGCGGGATCCCGGTGCCATCAAGACACTGCAGGGCTATGCCCGCTGGCGTCGTGCCGACTATGTTCGGGTGTTTGGTTTTACCGACAGCCTGGTGCGGACCTTTTCCAACGATTTTCGTCCACTCGTAATGGCTCGCAATGTCGGCATGGTGGCGATGGACCTGTTACCGCCACTGCGGCGTCTTTTCACCCGTCAGGCGATGGGCGTCAACGGTCGGCAGCCGCGTTTGGCACTGGGCCTGCCTTTAACAGGCGAGATAGAACAGCAATGAGGTTAAGGTCGCAAAATATTCCAGTCGGGCGAGTTGGTTGGTATTTCCCCGGCGCACGATAGATGCAGGTAATAATTGAGCAGTCTTTATTAGCCGGTGAATTGATACCGTTTTGCGCCTTTGCGGTAAATAACTAAAACAAGGAAATGGGATGGACTACGACATTCTGATTGTTGGCGGCGGCATGGTGGGAGCGACCATCGCCTGCGCTCTGGGGGATACCCCACTGCGTATCGGTGTGGTAGAGGCCCATGAGGCCGAGACCGACTGGCCTGAGGAGGAGTTCGATATCCGGGTCAGCGCCATCACCCGTGCCACCCAGCGGGTTTTTGCCGCCGTGGGTGCGTGGGAGGGTATGGTTCAGCGTCGTGTTTGTGCCTATCGACACATGCAGGTGTGGGACGCCACCGGTTCGGGTGAGATCGATTTTGATGCGGCCGATATCGGCGAGTCGGACCTGGGATTGATTGTGGAGAACCGGGTGATCCTTGCAGCCCTGCTGGAGCGCATGGCGAAGTTCGAGAATGTCGAATTTATCTGTCCGGCCAGGGTGGCGGAACTGGAACGCCGTGATGATGGGGTAACGTTGAGCCTTGAGGACGGTCGCGCCTTAACGGCCAAACTGATCGTCGGCGCTGACGGTGCCAACTCCTGGGTGCGCGAGCAGGCCGGTATCGATACCACCGGCTGGTCCTACGACCAGACTGCCGTGGTTTCCACCATCAAAACATCCCGTTATCACGAGGACACCTGCTGGCAGCGTTTTATGCCAACAGGTCCACTGGCCTTTCTGCCGCTGCCCGGCGGTTACAGCTCCATTGTCTGGTCCACCAGCCCCGAACGAGCGACAGAGCTGGTGGAGATGGAGGAGAGCCGCTTTCTCGATGAGCTTCAGTTGGCCTTTGGCGACAAACTTGGCCGGATGGAGTCGACCGGTCCGCGCGGTGCCTTTCCGTTGGTACTGCGACATGCCAACCGCTATACCGGTAAACGCCTGGTGCTGACAGGTAATGCCGCCCATGCCATCCACCCGCTGGCTGGACAGGGGCTTAATCTAGGCGTCTCCGATGCGGCGGCGCTGGCCGAGGTGCTGCTGGAGGCTTATACGAAAAAGCAGGATATCGGTGATATGGCGGTGCTGCGGCGATACGAGCGCTGGCGCAAGGCGGATAACGTGGCGGTGATGGCGGCGATGGACGGTTTCAAGCGTCTCTTCAGCAATGATAACGGTCTGCTAAAGCTGGTGCGCAATATGGGCATGAGTCTGGCCGACAAGGCAGGTCCTGCGAAGAATCTGATGATTCGACGCGCCATGGGGTTAACGGGCGATCTGCCGAAACTCACCCGCGGAATAACACTTTAGGCAGTTTATGGAACAGGCCGATCTTCATATGCTGGACGTATCGGCCTTGCTGGTGAGTCTGGCGGCGATCTTCAGTTACATCAATTACCGCTATGTTCGTTTGCCGACCACCATCGGCCTGATGTTCATTGCACTTGTGGTCTCCCTTGGCGTGATCATCCTTGCCCAGGCAGGGCTGGATACGCCGGAGACCTGGGCGCATCAAGTGCTCGGCAGCATCGATTTCAATGTAACGTTGCTGCACGGCATGCTCAGCTTCCTGCTCTTTGCCGGGGCACTGCATGTGAACTTGGAGGATCTGGCGAAGCAGAAGTGGCCCATCGCCATCCTTGCCAGTATCGGGGTGCTGACCTCCACATTCATTATCGGTACCCTGAGCTGGTGGTTGCTGGGATTGCTTGGCCTTCATATCGATTTTATCTACTGCCTGATATTCGGTTCCCTTATCTCACCCACGGACCCCATCGCCGTACTGGGTATCCTCAAAACCACCGGGGCGCCAAAGGAACTGGAAACCAAGATCGCCGGCGAGTCGTTGTTCAATGACGGTGTGGGGGTGGTGATTTTTCTGGTGCTGACAGGTATCGCCAGCAGTGGCGATGTCACTGCTGGGGGGGTTACCCTGCTGTTTATCGAGGAGGCGATCGGTGGACTGCTCTTCGGCCTGTTTATCGGTTTCATTGCCTACCGAATGCTGGCCAGCGTGAATAACTACCAGGTGGAGATTCTGATCACCCTGGCGCTGGTGATGGGAGGCTATAGTCTGGCCGGTGCACTGCATTTCTCCGGTCCTATTGCCATCGTGGTGGCCGGCCTGTTTATCGGCAACCATGGAAGGGTGATGGCCATGTCAGAGAAGACCCGCGAGCACCTGGACACCTTCTGGGAGTTGGTGGACGAAATCCTGAATGCCGTGCTTTTCGTGCTGATTGGGTTGGAGATTCTGGCGCTGCAGTTCGATCAGGTTTATCTCAGCGCCGCGGTATTGCTGATTCCGCTTGTGCTGCTGGCACGTTTTGTCAGTGTCGGCATACCGATCACACTGATGCGCCGTTTTCGTACTTTCACTCCCCACTCAGTGAAGATACTGACCTGGGGTGGACTTCGTGGCGGGATTTCGGTGGCCCTGGCGTTATCACTGCCCTCCGGTCATGAGCGGGATATCATTGTTACTGTTACCTACGTCATTGTGGTTTTCTCCATATTGATTCAGGGATTGACGGTCGGTCGTCTGGTTCGAATGAGTTCACGCCAGCGCAGCCCCGCAGCAGACTGAGAGTGCGTCAGCTGTACAATCCCTGTCACCTGCGGTATCTATGTGAATATCATGTTATTACGAACTATATTGATACGGATAATTTTATAAGGAGCGGATGGTCATCCGTTAACAGGTAGGTTGATAATATGACCATTCCATTACAGCCTGCTTTCATGGAGTATTGTTGTGAATAAGCGTTCAGCGCCCCGCTTTCCCGTCTCTCTCGATGTAAACGTTACCTTTGCCGATCACTCCTCCAAGAGCTGCACCGTGCGTGATTACTGCGCCGGGGGGATGTACCTTCTGTGCGAAGGGGGAAGGTTTCGGCGCGGTGATTCGCTGTCCATCGAGTTTGACGATCCCTTCAAGTCTGCCTCAGCCGCGCACCATATCGACGCCAAGGTTATGCGTATAGAGGAGCACGGGTTGGGGGTTGCCTTTATCCAGGAAAATGCTGAGGCGATGGTGGCGCTCTCGCAGTTGGCCGCGAGTCAGTCTGCTGCGGGTATTGGTGTTGCCGGCAGTGCCGTGGCCGGTGAAACATACGGCAAGGAGGCGATTGAACAGCTACTGGGGAAACTTCGGAGTAGAAGTGAGGCCTATCTGTTCGAGGTGTTGCACGATTTTTTCGAGCAGGCGCGGAATAGCCTGTTTGATGCGGCCGGTGAGTCGAAGAGCAATACGCAGCAGGCTGCCTATTTCGGTGCGATGAATGAACTTCGTAATGGTAAGGATAGCCTTAGCGATACATTCATCCAGCGACTCGGTGAGCAGTTCGATATCCTGACGACAACGGGTTATCGCAACCGCTATCAGCAGGAGAGCGCCAGTCAGAGTGGTTTGTCATTGGTAGAAACTGATGAGTTGGACAATTGGCTGGCGGTGCGTGCCATGTCGGCGAAGCTTGAGGAAATAATGGGTGAGACCCTGGAGGCACTGGAAAACCGTTTCGAGGAGATTTCAGCCAACCCTATCACGCTGGAAAATAATCCCGTCGGCCCCTTTGTGATCGCATCGATATTCCGCGAGATGCTCAATCGCATGGTGCTGGAGGAGGCGCCGAGAAAGTTGTTGTTTTCCACGATGGGGGATCTGCTCGGCCAGAAATTGAAAAGACTCTACGATGAGTTGAACGAAGGGATGATTGCACAGGGTATCTTACCCACCATGCAAAAAAAGATGGAGGTGGTGAGAACGCCAGATGCTTCCGGTTATGGTTCGGCGACAGCCCCTCATCCAGAGCAGACAGCGGATACCGGTATGCCGGTAGAGGAAGCCCCTCAAGCGACCACTGGTGCTCCGTTCGGGGCAGCTCCCGGATCCGCGGCACCACAGCCAGCAGCACCCGCGGGTAGCGCAGCCAGCGCCGCGCAATCCACCCCGCTTAACTATACCCGTATGTCACAAGTACCCCAGCGTTTTGCTGGTGCTGCCCACTCAGCTGCCAGCTCCTCCGGCGCTGTTAATGAGCTGGCCCGTATGCAGCAGGCACTTTTCCAATCCTCGGGGGCGGTGGAGCCACCACCCGAGGGTGTTTTTTCCTCAGGGCAGGTCGTTGATGCCTTGGGACAGATCGATGAGGCGATTCAGCGACACGAAACCCAAAGCGCGGATGCGGTGGGTCGTGTCAGCTATCTGTCCGACGCACTCGCTGAGGCGACCGGTGAGGAGGGGATGGCCTTAAGCGACGCTGACCAGAAGATTATTACCTACGTCGGTGGGATGTTTAGCTCTATTCACCATGATGACCTGGTTGCAGAGCAGGCACGTCCATGGTTTAAGCGTCTTGAAGTGCCGCTGTTGAAGGCGGGGATCCTCGATAGTTCACTGCTGGAAGACGAGGCCCATCCTGCACGTGAATTGCTTAACAGACTCGAGGCTATTGGAGACCTGCTGCAGAATGATGAGTCGCCTGACGCGGAGGTGGCACGGCAGCGCATTGAGGGAATACTGAACAACATCAGCGAGAAGGTTGAAAGCGAACCGGATGTGTTTGCCGATGCCCTCACAGAGTTGGAAGAGGTGCAGGGGTCGGTTGAGGAAAATTATGAGGAAAATGTCCAGCAACTGATAAAGGAGTGCGAGCAGGAAAAGGAGATCAACAAGGCACGCCGGAGTGTCCTTCACGAACTGAATTTGCGGCTGAGCAAGCGTGATGTGCCGGTTGTCGTCTTGCACCTTCTGGATTCTGGATGGAAGAACCTGCTGTTGCGCGCCATGCTGAAAAACGGGAGCGACAGCGTGGTGTTTAAGACCTATCTCAATGTTGTCGACCTGTTAACAGCACGACTTACCGGTAGCCCCCCCTATCAGACAGAGGCCAAGATGTCCGATGAGGAGCTGTTGGAGTGGATTGAGCGCATGCTTTCGATGGTCTCGAGTAACCAGGAACAAAATGCCTCGCTGCTCCAGGATATGCGCAGCGGCCTGGCCGGGTCATCCTCGGAGTTACCGGAAACACGTTATGTTCCTGCACTGATTTCCAAATCCATCGGACATGAGCAGAGGGCAGAGGTGTATCGGCCGAATGAGGTTTCCGAGGATGTTTGGTCACTAATGCTGGAGGATGCCAAGCAGCTTGCAGACCGCGAGGTTTTTAATTATCGGGGCGAGGGGGAGAGCAACGCCCAGGTCACCATGGTGTGGCGCGATAAAAATAACCGCTTTGTTTTTGCCGACAACCTTGGGCACAAGGCACTCGATATCGAGTTGGGTGAGGTCGCCAGTGATCTCTACAATAAGAAACTGGTGCGTATCAATGAAAAAGAGTTGGCAATCACCGAGCGGGCTACCTACAGTTTCCTGCAGAGCCTGCATAACCAGATTTCCTATCAGGCCAACCATGATGACCTGACTGGATTGCTTAACCGCAAGGCCTTTGAGTTGTCGCTGAGCCAGGTGGTGGATGAGGCGAAGGCAGGTAAGGCGACGCATGTTTTGGGCTATTTCGATCTGGATCGGTTCAATCTCATTAATAACACCTGTGGTCATGCAGAGGGAGATGAGTTGCTGAAGCGGGTAGCAGGCAGGCTCCAGGAGCTACTGGGTGAAGATGCGGTCATCGCGCGACTCGGCGGGGATGAGTTCGGCATTATTCTGCAGAATAGCAGCCGTACCCACGGACTCAAGCAATTGACGGATGTGCATGACAGCATTCGTGATATTCGCTTTGCCTGCGAAAATAATGAATTCAAGGTGACCTGCAGTATGGGGATCGCCGAGATTAACGCCGACAGTGATAGTGCCGGGCGGCTACTTAGTGCCGTGGACTCGGCAACATTTACCGCCAAGGATAATGGTCGGGATAATATTCAAATCTACAATATTGAGAACGAGCGCATCTCCAGTCGCAAGGTGCTGATGGACTGGGTGGGGCGTATTAATGTGCTGTTCGAGAAGAACCTGATCCATTTCCGCTGTCAGAAGATTAGTCCTCTACACCGGACAATTAACTCCCTGCCGCACTACGAGGTGCTGCTGGATGTGCACGATGAATCCGGCAATAAGGTTCCACTGGATGAGTTTATTGTGGCGGCTGAACGCTATAACCGAATTACTGACATTGACGTCTGGGTTTGTAACTATGTGTTCGATTGGCTGGAGCAACATGCCAGCAAACTTGATCGTATCAGTCACCTGGCGATCAATCTCTCCGGTAGTTCCCTGGTTAACCGCCACTTTATCGATGACATCTATCAGCGCCTGAGTCGCCCCGACTTTCCGGCCGACAAGGTCTGTTTTGAAATTACCGAAAATGTGGCCATGAGCAATCTGGATAGCGTGGCCCACTTTATGACCAAGTTGAAGCAGACCGGGTGTCGTTTCTCACTGGATGACTTCGGGCGTGGAACATCCTCCTACTCCTACCTGCGTTCGCTGCCGATCGATTTTCTCAAAATCGATGGCGCCTTCGTTAAGGATATCGCCACCAACACCAGTGACTATGCCGTGGTCAAATCGATTAACGAGATCGGCCATGTCATGGGTAAGCAGACGGTGGCAGAGAGTGTCGAGGATGAGTTTGCCTACCAGTTACTCAGTGATATCGGGATCGACTTTGTGCAGGGTTTCGGTGTAGAGAAGCCGATCCCGCTATACAAACTCTTTAGTTGAAACTGAGGTTTCTCCCCTAAGCTACTGTTTCAGGGAACGAGTGGGATGCCATTGATGTTTGGCGGTTGGTTTTAGCCTATGCCGGAGGTATAGTGCAGGCTCAACCATGGTTTCAGTGGGAGAGTGTGGCGCCGGCTACCGGTAAGCCACCGCCGAAGGCGCAACCCGCCCGGAAACGCTCAGGCAAAAGGACCACAGAAACCGGTTGACTCTGGAGAGAGGCCGCAAGACGGTCCACCGAAGGGGCTGAAGCTCTCAGGTGCCAGGACAGAGGGGCGACGAAAGGCTGATGGCTTTTCGTCGCCCCTTTTTTATGTTCAGGACGAACGGTACGCCGCGGGCGCAGGGATGCGCAGGAGCAGCGCATGTTCAGGACGAACGGGCCGCTCTTTCACATCCATGTGGTCGCGGCATTGGTGCATCCGTGCACGGCATATGCCGCGGGCGCTGCGCTGTGAATGCGGACAACGTTCGCATGGGCAACTCCCCTAGGGGGAGACGC
>JBEPXU010000042.1:0-11336 GCA_041641735.1 Ectothiorhodospiraceae bacterium | reverse complement strand
CGGGTTTCATTTTAATCTTCCAGAAGTTGACCTGGCCGAGGTTGTCCAGGGTCTGCTTTACATAATCGGCATCACCGACAGAAACCCCACCGCTGGTGATGAGCACGTCTGCGATTGTTGCCGCAGTGCTGAAGGCATTACTAATGGCATCGGGATCATCGCGAATGACGCCCATATCGATGTGTTCGACGTTCAACGCACGGAGCATACCGGTGATGCTGTAACGATTACTGTCGAAGATCTGTCCCTCTTCGGGGATTTCACCGATGGAACAGAGCTCGTCACCGGTTGAGAAGGTGGCAACCCGCAGTCGGCGGTGAACCGTGACTTCGCCGACTCCCAACGAGGCGAGTAGCCCCATCTCTGCGGCGCGGATTTTTTTTCCGGGTGCCAGTACAACCCCGCCTTTGGCAATGTCTTCACCAATATGACGTACATTCTCCCCTGCTCGGTGTCCGGCTTTCAGGCTAATGGTATCTGCCTCTCGCTCAACGGCTTCCTGCATGATAACGGTATCGGCGCCATCCGGAACGACCGCACCGGTCATGATCCGTACGGCCTGGCCTTTTTCCAGTTTTCCCTCATAGGGATTACCGGCGTAGGCTGTGCCGATGACCTGCAACGATGTGCTCTCCTTTTCCGGCAAATCGTTGCCGTTGACGGCGTAACCATCCATGGCCGAATTGATATGCCCCGGCACATTGATGGGTGAGATGACGGGTTCGGCAACAATGCGGTTAAAGGCCTGTTGTAACGAACAGCGCTCAAATCCCGATATAGGCTGAATATCCTGACGTATCTGTTGCAGCGCTTCGTCGACACTGAGTAGATCGCTCAGTCCCTGGCTGTCGCAGTCATTGGAGGGTCGGGTGGAATTACTCATGATCGATCCTGTCATTTACGGTTCGGTTAATGTGGAGTGGTGTTGTTGGCATTAAGCGGGTGTAACGCAAGCCAATGCTGGATGAACTCGACAACCTGGTCCGGCTGGTTGATGTTCAGCTCGGGCAGGGAGGCTTTGCCATCCGGCTGGTCGGTCACCAGCGCGATAATGTCTGGATCATTGGGATGCAGGGGCGGTTTGCCAAGTGAGGTGCGTTGCAGTTCGATTTTGGGGTAAGACTCATGCTTGAACCCCTCTACCAGCAGAAGGTCGCATTGCCGAGGATTAAGGTGTTGCAGTAATTCACCGAGTTGCGGTTCATCCTTTTCCAGTGGATTCTCGGTCATGAGTGCCCAGCGTTTGCGGGAGGCGACCATCACTTGGCCGGCACCCGCCTGACGCAGCCGGTAGCTGTCTTTGCCGGGTTTATCGATATCAAAATCGTGGTGGGCATGCTTGAGCAGCGCAACGCGTATGCCACGCTGGTTGAGCAGGGGTATCAGTTTTTCCAGTAGTGTGGTTTTTCCCGTGCCGCTATAGGCGATAAAACCGAGAATGGGGCACGGAAAGGCGTGCATCGCACTGTTCATGATCGTTCGGCTTCCTGAAGCTGTTCCGGGGTGTTGATATTGGTAAACGCCCGGGGTTGGTCGGAGAAGTCGGCACTGCAGTGCGCCATGCTGTAGTACCAGTCATGTACCTTCCTGTTTCCCGACTGCAGATATTCCCTAAGTTTCGGGGCAACCGAGCTTCGCACCAGCATAATCACCGGATGGAGTCGTTCTCCGTCGTTGACGGTGCAGACATCGGCTGTGTTGTCCTGCAGTGTGCGCAGCATGCGTGAAGCGAGATCCTGCGGCAGGTATGGCGTGTCACAGGGGACACTCAGAACAAATTCACTCTTTGCATACTCCAGTGCACTGAGCAGGCCTGCAAGGGGGCCGAGTCCCCCCTCCATGCTGTCTTTTAGCAGTGGATAGCCAAAACGGGCATAGCTCTCGTTATTGCGATTGCAGTTAATGACAAACTCATTGGTCTGTTCCGACAACCTGTCGAGGACATGCTGAATCAGCGGTATGCCCTGAAAATTCATCAAGCCCTTGTCCTGCCCGGCCATGCGCCGTCCGGCGCCACCGGCGAGAATGACAGCGGTGACCTTGGCGCAATGATCGGTAACGGGAGGCATGTGCTCGGGTTTTCCAGTATGTTCAGGGGTATGGTTAAGAGAATGCGCTAATATCTTAGCATTCTCCACGGTTGTTTGTTATGCCACTTAATAGGTATGAACCAGGAGCCTTCATGAAGGAATCCAAACGGCGCGGCCCTTTCGATACCTGTGTTGAGATTAATGACAGGCAGGAGTGTTACCGCGGCTTTTTTCGCATGGAAAAGTATCGCCTTCGCCACCGCCTCTATAACGGGCAAATGAGCGCGGAGATTAAGCGCGAGTTATTTGAGAGAGGTCATGCCGCAGCGGTGCTGTTATACGACCCGGTGCGTGATGAAGTGGTTGTGTTGGAGCAGTTTCGTATCGGGGCGCTGGAGATGGAGGGCGGTCCATGGCTGCTTGAAATCGTCGCCGGGATGATTGAGCCGGGTGAAACGGCGGAGGCGGTCATTCGTCGCGAGACCGAGGAGGAGGCGGGATGCTCCGTCGGGGAGTTGGCGTTTATCTGTGATTACCTGGTCAGTCCGGGCGGGACATCGGAGCGCATCGCGCTCTATTGTGGCAGGGTGGATGCATCTGGCGTCGGCGGGGTGCATGGTCTGGATGCGGAGGATGAGGATATCCTGGTTCGGGCAGTGCCCTTCGATGTGGCCTGGCAGTGGTTGCAGGCAGGCCAGATCAATTCAGCCAGCCCGATCATTGCCCTGCAGTGGCTATTCATGCACCGATCGGGGCTGCGCCAGCGTTGGCTGTAGCAGCAGAGCTAAGCGGTAACCGGCAGAGCGACTCCCTATGCGGCTTCACACCAGATTATCCAGCCCGTAGACACCGCATTTTTTTCCGGCAAGCGCGGAGGCGCCATTAAGTGCCACATCCAGTTGTTCTCCGCGCACCAGTTGATCGATCAGGCCGGCATTGAAGACATCACCGGCGCCGAGTGTATCAACCACCTCCGCGGGTGCTGAAGCAGGGGCGTGCAGCAGGCGGCCATCGCGCTCCAGCCCGTAGGCTCCCTCTTCACCCCAGGTGCAGGTAAGCCGTGCATCGGGCTGCTGTGTGCCGAACTGTTGAAGAAATTCCTTTGCGGAGGTCGCGCCCCGGTGTTTTGCATAGTCGCTTGAAAACATCACGACATCAGCGAGGGGAAAGAGTTTTTCGATCCCTGCGCGAACCTTCTCCGCTTCCAGTGAAACAGGAGTATTCGCTGCAACCTGCCGGGCATGACGCATCATCTTCGCGATTTCTTCCAGATTGCGTCCCTCAAAATGGAGCCAGTCGAATTCATCCAGCGGGATACGGATGAACTGTTCCGCCGGGTATTCCGGCAGGTCACGATAATGGACGATAGTCCGGCTACCATTTTCCCTGCTCAGGCTGATGTAGGAGGTGGGTACCTTGCCAGTGCTGACGGTGTGTACCGCATCCAGATCTACACTGTGTTGTTGCAGATCCTCGCGTATCAATATGCCATCGGCCTCCTTTGCGAGGGTGCCGGCCCAGCTGCATCGATGTCCCAATTGTGCCAGGACCACCGCGGTGTTGGCGGCATTGCCGCCACGGTTGATGTGCTGCGCCTGGGCGCGGACCTCCTGATCCTCCTGCGGGTATTGCTCGACCACGTTGATGATATCCAGGGTGGCGTTACCCACGACAAGAATGCGTGACATAGAGTCCTCGTTTATTGCTGTTGTCGGGACAAGGCCCAGTTGACATGTTCCCGTACGACCTCCGAGGGGTGATCGCGGCGCTGTTGCAGGGCGAGCATGAGTTCCTCACTGCGCGGCGCATTCCCCAGGGCCACGGCGATATTGCGCAGCCAGGATTCGTGGCCGATCCGTCGGATAGCGCTTCCCTCGGTATTTTTCAAAAAGGTCTCCTCATCCCAGCTGAAAAGTTCCACCAGAGCTGCGGCATCCAGGTTATGGCGGGGCAAAAAGTCCTCTTCCCCGCTCAGGCTGGCGAAGCGGTTCCAGGGGCAAACCAGTTGGCAGTCGTCACAGCCGTAGATGCGATTACCCATCATCGGTCGTAATGTCTCCGGGATGCTGCCTTTGTGCTCAATGGTGAGGTAGGAGATGCAGCGCCGGGCATCGACAACATAGGGTTCGACTATCGCCGCTGTCGGGCAGATATCGATGCAGGCCTGACAGGTTCCGCAGTGTTCGTTGTCGGGTTGATCCGGCGGGAGGGGGAGATCGGTATAGAGCTCACCGAGAAAGAACCACGAACCGCTGTCGCGGTGCAGCATATTGCTGTGTTTTCCCACCCAGCCCAAACCCGCCTTGGCGGCGATCGGTTTTTCCAGCACAGGGGCACTGTCGACAAAGACACGATAACCGTATTCGCCGATGGCCCGACCGATGCGATCGGCCAGTTGCTGTAGACGCTTGCGCATCAACTTGTGATAGTCCCGGCCAAGGGCATAGCGGGAGATGTAGGCCTGTTCGCCGTTGCGAAGGACCGACCACGGCTCGGCACTGGACGGCGGCAGGTAATCCATTCTTACCGCGATGATGCTTAAGGTGCCCGGTTCCAGTTCTGCAGGCCGGCTTCGTTTGACGCCATGGCGCTGCATGTAGGCCATTTCGCCGTGGTAGCCGGCCTCCAGCCAGTCAAACAGCTGCTTCTCGGCCTCGCCAAGTTCCGTATCACTGATCCCCACCTGCTGAAAGCCGAGCTCGCGTCCCCAGTGACGGATACGTTCGACCAGCACAGTGCTATCAAAATGGTTCTGTGTTTTCGACATAGCGGCTATGATACCTGTCATGAAACATTTACCCCATAATCTTTATCGTGCCGAGCAGGTACGTGAACTCGACCGACTGGCCATTGAGTATTACGGCATGGCCGGTTATTCGCTAATGAGCAATGCCGGGCAGGTGGTGTTTGAGCAGATCCGCCGTCGCTGGCCAAGGGTAAAGCAGCTCGCGGTTCTGTGTGGCGGTGGCAATAACGGCGGTGATGGCTATGTTATTGCGCGGCTGGCCCGCCAGGCGGGGATCGAGGTGGAGGTTCATATGCTCTGCCCGCCGGAGAAGCTCTCCGGCGATGCCCTCCATGCCTATGAGGATGCAGTGGCCGCCTCGGTGTCGATGATTGGTTATGACGGGCAGCGCCTGGATGGATTCGAGCTTATCGTTGACGCCATGCTCGGAACCGGCCTGCGCGGCGCTCCGGAGGGCATCTGGCGTGAGGCGATCGAGGCGGTCAATGAGATAGATTGCCCGGTCGTGGCGGTGGATATCCCCTCCGGCCTGTCGGCCGATACGGGGCGTGCCAGTGGTTGTGCGGTCAAGGCGGACCTGACCGTCAGCTTTATCGGCCTCAAGCGTGGCCTCTTTACCGCGGAGGGGCCCGATTACTGCGGTAAGCTGCTTTTTTCCGACCTCCACGTACCGGAAGAGGTTTTCGGTCATTTCGAACCGGCGGCCAAGCGTATCGACTACCGTTCCCTTGCCCATTTACTGCCGCCGCGCCGGCGTGACAGTAACAAGGGCGATCACGGTCATGTGCTGATTATCGGCGGGGATCTGGGTATGCCCGGCGCCGTGCGGATGGCCGGCGAAGCGGCAGCTCGCAGCGGTGCAGGTCTGGTTTCGCTTGCCACGCGCACGGAACATGCCGCGCAGATCAGTGCGGCAAGGCCCGAGTTGATGTGTCACGGTGTTGAGCATCCCGAGCAGCTCAAACCTTTGTTAGAGCGGGCCACGGTGGTCGCGGTTGGACCGGGGTTGGGCCAGGAGCGCTGGGGACGTGCCATGCTGGGTCGCATTCTGGAGAGTCACCTGCCTCTGGTGCTTGATGCGGATGCCCTTAATCTACTCGCTATCGACCCGATGCGTCACGATAACTGGGTACTGACACCCCATCCGGGTGAGGCGGCCCGAATGCTGGGTTGCCCAATAAGTGAGGTCCAGCAGGATCGGTTTACCGCCATCGCCTCACTGGAAGCCAGCTACGGGGGCGTTATTGTCCTGAAGGGGTGCGGTAGCCTGCTCCTGGGGGGCGATGCGGAGATGGCCCTGTGCAGCGGGGGGAATCCGGGCATGGCCAGTGGTGGTATGGGAGATGTGCTTACCGGTGTTATTTCTGCGCTGATAGCCCAGGGGCTGGATCTGCAGCAGGCTGCCCGCCTTGGGGTGGCCTTGCATGGGGCGGCAGGCGATGCAGCGGCCGCCGATGGGGAGCGGGGACTACTTGCCAGTGATCTCTTCGGCCACCTGAGGCGGTTGGTCAATCCCTGAGTACGGCGGTTATGGCAGAGGAATATTCATATCAACTGGCCGACACCGAGGCCACCGAGGAGTTCGGCGCTGTTCTGGCCTGCTGTTGTGAACCCGGTGCCATCATCTATCTCCACGGAGACCTGGGTGCCGGCAAAACCACGCTGGTGAGAGGGAGCTTGCAGGCCCTGGGCCACAAGGGGGCGGTGAAAAGTCCGACCTACACCCTGGTGGAACCCTACGAGCTGGCGGACTGCCGGGTCTATCACTTCGATCTTTACCGGTTGGGCGAGCCTGAGGAGTTGGAGTATCTGGGGATTCGCGACTATTTCGACGGCGATGCCCTGGCGCTCATCGAGTGGCCGCAGCGCGGGGCTGGCGTGCTTCCTTCCCCCTCCATAGAGGTTTTTCTGGACTATCGTGGTGAGGGGAGAGTCGTCACTATAGCGGCCGCTACACCCTCAGCAGAGGCGGTTTGTCGGTGTGTGGATGCTCACTTCCCAAGCGGATAAATGCTTGAAATTTTCCTGAGTTTGATTAAAGTTAGGTTTAAAAGCTATAATTTGTAGAAGGTAAGGTTCCTAACTTTATGAATAAAAAGAAGATAAAGCTTCCGCTAATAAGAGGATAGGGGCAACGGGATGGCCGCATACAGACAGCTTGTCGCGCTTGGGTTACTACTTGTTTCGTTTCTGGTGCATGCAGAAGGCGAGATTAACGGTATCCGCATGTGGCCGGCACCGGACCATACCCGTGTGGTCTTTGATACCAGTGAGCAGGTTGAGCACAGCCTCTTTACCCTGAAAGGTCCCGATCGCATCGTCATCGATATCAAGGATGCCAAGTTAAAGGCTGATATCGACAAACTCCATTTTGATAAGGGGGTGCTGAAGGGGATTCGTACCGGGAAGCACGGCAAGCACGGGTTGCGCGTCGTGCTGGATTTGAGCCAGAAGGTGCAGCCAAAGAGTTTTGTCCTGCGTCCCAATCATGAGTACGGCAATCGCCTCGTCATCGACCTCAATCACCGCGGCGAGCAGCGGCGGGAAAAGAAAACCATAAGTCAGCTCACCGTACCGAGACAAAGGGCCCGCGACATCGTGGTCGCCATTGATGCCGGGCATGGCGGTGAAGACCCGGGGGCCAGCGGTCCACACGGTGTTCGCGAGAAGGATGTGGTGTTGGCCATTGCCCGCAAGCTTGAGGCCCTGTTGCAAAAAGAGCCCGGCCTCAAGCCGGTCCTGATCCGTGACGGTGACTACTATGTCGGCCTGCGCCAGCGGGTTGATAAGGCACGCAAGTATAAGGCGGATCTGTTGGTTTCCATCCATGCGGACTCTTTCCCTGACCGCCGTGCCCGCGGCTCTTCGGTCTACACCCTTTCTCCGCGCGGTGCCTCAAGCGAGCAGGCACGCCTGCTGGCGAAGAAAGAGAACTCCTCCGACCTTATCGGTGGTGTGACGCTGGAGGACAAGGATGACCTGTTGGCCTCGGTGCTACTGGATCTCTCCCAGACGGCGACCATCGAGGCCAGTACCGATGCGGCCTCCCGTGTTCTCAGACAGCTCAAACATGTAAACCATCTCCATAAGCGTAAGGTGGAACAGGCGGGTTTTCGCGTCCTCAAGGCTCCGGATATGCCCTCCATGCTGGTGGAGACGGCATTTATCTCCAATCCCTCGGAAGAGCGAAAGCTCAACAGCCCACAGGGTCAGTACCGTATCGCCAAGGCGATCACGCAGGGGGTGCAGAGCTATTTTGTTGAGAATCCACCGCCGGGAACGATTCTCGCGCGTAACCGACGTAAGCACATCATCGCCCGTGGCGATACCCTTTCCGAGATTGCCCGCCACTATCGGGTGAGCACGGATACGCTGAAGAGTTACAACGGCCTTCGCAGCACGAATCTGCGGGTGGGGCAGGTTCTTCGCATTCCCAGCGGTAGCTAGGAGAGGTTTGGCCGCAGTGGAGTGGCCAAACCGCCTTACCCTCTTTTCCCCGCATTTGTTAAGCTAACCGGCTAACTCCAACCGGTAAGCATTGTGCAACGTCGTATTCAGACACTTCCCCCCCAATTGGCCAATCAAATCGCTGCCGGCGAGGTGGTAGAGCGCCCTGCGTCTGTGGTCAAGGAGTTGCTGGAGAACAGTATTGATGCCGGTGCTGAACAGGTGGAACTGGAGGTGGAGCAGGGCGGTGCTCGACTGATTCGTGTGGTGGATAATGGACGGGGTATTCACCATGACGACCTTGCCCTGGCCCTTTCCCCTCACGCCACCAGTAAGATCTATAGCCAGAGCGAACTGGAACAGATCGGCAGCCTGGGTTTTCGTGGTGAAGCACTTGCCAGTATCGCCTCCGTGAGCCGTTTTAAGCTTGCCAGCAAGCAGGAGGAGGCTGGTCAGGGTTGGGAATTGGAGGGGGATGGCACGAAGGTGAACGAGCCTGTGCCGAGCCCACTGCCAGGCGGGACGCTGGTAGAGGTCAGAGACCTGTTCTACAACACCCCGGCAAGACGAAAGTTTCTGCGCAGTGAACGAACGGAGTTTCTTCATATTGAGGAGGTACTCAAACGGCTTGCCCTGAGCCGTTTCGATATTGCCTTCACTCTGCGCCACAACGGCCGGCAGCATTACCGTCTGCGCCGCGCTGTCGGCGAGGCGCAACAGGCAAGACGCATCGCCGATGTGTTTGGGCGCGGCTTTATTCAGACGGCGGTATCACTTCATTTCGAGGCGGCTGGTATGCGCCTGAGTGGCTGGTTGGCAATGCCGGAGGGCTCCAGGAGCCAGGCCGATAGCCAGTACTTCTACCTTAACGGCCGCATGATCCGGGATAAGCTGATTAATCACGCGGTCCGCCAGGCACATCAGGCCGTACTGGCGCCCGGACGTCATCCGGCCTATGTCCTCTATATGGAGGTCGACCCGGCTCAGGTGGATGTCAATGTCCACCCGACCAAGCACGAGGTGCGTTTTCGCGAATCACGCCTGGTCCACGATTTTGTTGTGCGTGCCCTGCAAAATGCCCTGGCCGGAGTTCCCGCTGCGAGCGAGGTTGAAGAGTCTCACTCTGGGGTAGAGAACCCGCTAATGCGCACCGATAGTGGCTATGACACGAACCGGGGGGCAATCACCCGGCGCGCATCCGGGCAGGTTGCCGAGCAGCGAAGCTTCTATCAGCAGGCCAGCGATATCTCCAGCCAGGCTGCGCAGGGTTTGGGCACGGCACGGGCCATCCTGCACCAGGCCTACCTGTTGATTGAGACCGGCAGTGCTCCGCTGCTGCTGGAGCTTGATGCGGCGAGGCGTTACCTGCTCCGCCAACACCTTGCAAAAATGCTTGAGGCAGATGAGGTACGCAGCCAGCCACTTTTGATTCCGCAAACGGTGAATCTTTCGCAGAAGCATGTTGATATCCTGCTTGAGGGGAGTCACTTATATGCCCCCCTCGGTTTTGAGATTGAAAGGCTTGGCGAAGAGGCGGTCGTGTTGCGTCGAGTTCCCGTGATGCTCCATGGTGTGGAGGCGGCATCCCTGCTCAATGAGTTGGTGGTGCAACTTCAGAGAACGGGCAGCGATGTAGAGGAAAAGTCCGAGGCGCTGCAGGCGGCATTGGTAGACAGGGCGGTCAGTGCGAGCCCTGTGACTGATATGGAGGAGGCGAATAGGATTTTGCGTCAGGTCGAGGCGTTGCCCGATCAGGGGAGGGATTTTTGGTGTCCACTGACTCTGGAGCAACTTCAGCAGTGGTTCAGTCGTAATAGCCGCGGGTGATGGGATGAGGGAGATTCAGACTAAAAACCTGCCACCGGCGATCCTATTGATGGGGCCGACCGCTTCGGGCAAGACGGATCTGGCGGTGGAGCTGGTACGGCGCCTGCCGGTTGAGATTATCAGTGTTGACTCAGCCATGGTCTTTCGTGGAATGGATATCGGTACGGCCAAGCCCGATGCGCAGACGCTGGCTGAGGCGCCGCACCGTTTGATCGATTTCCTCGACCCTGCCGAGGCCTATTCGGCGGCGAGGTTTCGGGAGGATGCGCTGCAGCAGATGGCGGAAATTACGGCAGCGGGAAAAATTCCCCTGCTGGTTGGCGGCACCATGCTCTACTATCGTGCCCTGCAACAGGGATTGGCCACGCTGCCGGAGGCCGATCCGGAGGTTAGAGCCCGCCTGGAGGCCGAAGCGAAGGAGAAGGGGTGGCAGGCGCTGCACGAGCGCCTGGCCCGCGTCGATCCGCCATCGGCAGAGCGCATTCACCCCAATGATCCGCAACGGTTGCAGCGAGCCCTTGAAGTCTACGAGGTGTCCGGGCAGCCTCTTAGTGAACTGTGGCAGCAGCAACAGGATAACCCGCTCCCCTACCGGCTGGTGAAGCTGGTGGTCGCCCCGGACGACAGGGCGGACCTGCATGAGCGCATAGCCTTTCGCTTTAAGCTGATGCTGCAACAGGGCCTGGTGGAGGAGGTCGAGGCGCTCTATCGCCGCGGCGATCTGAGTCCCGAGCTACCCTCCATCCGTTGCGTCGGTTATCGTCAGGTGTGGCAATACCTGGCCGGGGAACTTTCCCGGGAAGGGATGTCTGAGAGGGGTATTGTGGCAACGCGTCAATTAGCTAAACGCCAGTTCACCTGGCTGCGAAGCGAGGAAAACCTGAGGTGGTTTGCTACATTTGACGACAGGTTAGTGGAAAAAGTGTTGAAATTCTTGGATGATAACGCCATAAATTAGTCAGGCGGTGTAGAGAAAAGACTGTCGGAAAACAATTATTGAACACTCATTCACTAATATAAGTAACTGATTATATTGAATTATGAGATTTTTGGGTGCGCGTATTGCGCCGCATAATAACAAAAGGAGTAATCACATGAGTAAAGGGCAAGCGCTTCAAGATCCGTTTCTGAATGCCCTGAGGAAGGAGCGTATTCCGGTATCCATCTACTTGGTCAATGGCATTAAACTGCAGGGGCAGGTCGAGTCATTCGACCAGTTTGTCGTACTGCTTAAAAACTCCGTTAACCAGATGGTCTATAAGCACGCTATTTCCACCATTGTTCCT
>JBEPXU010000041.1:0-11388 GCA_041641735.1 Ectothiorhodospiraceae bacterium | reverse complement strand
TCTGGCTTTGACGATATTAATACCCTAGCCGTGGGTGGCCGTGCCCACTACTGGTTCGGCGATACTGTTAAGGTCGGCGTGACATCGAATCGTAACGAAGAAGACATCGATGAGAGCAGTCTTAACGCGGCAGACATTACCGTGCGCAAGAGTACCGATACCTGGGTAAAACTTGAGGGATCTCAAAGTGAGGGGGCGAGCACCGATACCCTCTACTCCAGTGACGGTGGTTATAACTTCGAGCAAGGTGCCACCACGGTGATCAGTAATGACGACAGTGCCGGTGCCTATCGTGCCGATGCAAGTGTCGCTCTGGGCGATGTCGTCGACAACCTGCCCGGTAAGGTCACTATGTACCGCCAGGAGGTTGAGGGTGGTTATTCTGCTCCCGGACTCAACACCCTTAATGATACCTCTCAGTATGGTGGCACCCTGACGCTACCTGTTGGTGAGCGTATCAGTCTGCGCGCCAAGACCGATAAAAAGGTCCAATCGCAGGGGCTGGAGACCATGGCCCATGAAGGTGATGTGGACTACCGCCTTACTGATAACTGGACTCTTAGTGCGGGTGCTCGCCTCGATAAGCGAGTTGACCGATCGCCGGTCGTGCCCGTAACCCAGGAACAGGGCTCCCGTGCTGATATGCGTGTTCAGGCCGGGTATGACTCGAAGTCAACCTGGACGGCGTATGGCTTTGCTCAGGGTACGGTGAAGACCAGCGGTAACCGTGACGATAACGGGCGGATCGGTAGTGGTGGTAGCTATCGTGTCTCGGATCGTTTCAAGGTGAGGGGTGAGGTTTCCGGTGGTGATCTGGGTTCTGCAGCGTCACTCGGCGCGGATTATCTCTATTCTGATCGCACCAGCATTTACACCAACTATGCACTTGAGAATGAGCGGAGTGATAACGGTCTGCGTGCACGCAAAGGAAACCTGACCAGCGGCTTTCGCACTCACTATTCGGACAGCGCCAGCGTTTATATGGAAGAGCAGTATACTCACGGTGATGTACCGACTGGTCTGACACATTCCGCCGGTGTGGATCTGGCACCCAATGATCGCTGGAACTACGGTGCCAACGTCGATTATGGGAAATTGAAGAACCCACAAACCAGCGCTGAGATCGAGCGCAGTGCCCTGGGGCTAAGGGTGGGTTACAGTTATGACGGACTGACTATCGCCAGTGCCGTGGAGTATCGAGTCGATAAAACCGAAAACCCACTCGACGCGACCACATCAGAGCGCACTACCTGGCTGACGAAAAATAATCTGAAATATCAGCTCAATCCCGACTGGCGATTGCTCGGTAAATATAACCACTCCGAGAGCAAAAGTTCACTGGGGGAGTTCTATGACGGCAACTACACCGAGGCGGTTATCGGTTATGCCTATCGACCTGTTAATCACGACCGTCTGAATGCGTTGTTTAAATATACCTATTTCTACAATCTGCCTTCAGCTGATCAGGTGACGATCAATAACACGGCAGCGGAGTACATCCAGAAGAGTCATATCCTTTCAACTGACATGACGTATGATCTGACCAGCCGCTGGAGTATCGGTGGCAAATACGCCTATCGTCAGGGTGAATTGAGCCAGCAGCGGGTAGATCCGCAGTTCTATCAAAGCCGGGCACACCTCTATATCGTTCGTGCTAACTGGCACTTCGTTCACCGCTGGGATGCCCTGATTGAGGGGCGTATGCTGGACCTGCCCGATGCCGAAGACAATCGCAGTGGCGCCTTGCTGGCGCTCTACCGTCATTTCGGTCAAAACATCAAGGCAGGTATTGGTTATAACTTCACTACCTTCTCGGATGACCTGACTGATCTTGACTATGATAATGAAGGGTACTTTATTAACGTGATCGGAAAGATCTGATATCCGGGGCTCCGTCGCAATTGCAACGAGGATTAACCTCTATGGTTACCGGGTGGGTGTAGTGAAAAAACCTGTGTAGCTACCAAGCGCGAGACAAAAGAAAAGCCCCCTGAGCCAAACGGCCAGGGGGCTTTTTGCTGTGCGCTGACGTTACTGGTTGACCTTGATGTCAGCTTTGGCCTTGAGTGAGCGAATATACTCACCGACACGGCGCTGTTGCACGACCTTTTGCAAACGGGGTTTGACGGAATCAAAACTCGGTGGTTCTGCCTGGCGGGTATCTTCAAGTTTAATCACGTGCCAGCCAAACTGTGTTTTAACAGGCTGCTTGGTGTATTCGCCCTTTTTCATTTTGCCGACGGCAGCGCTGAAGGCCGGAACCATCTGCTGCGGTGCGAACCAACCGAGGTCACCACCTTTCTTGCCGGAGGGGCCGGTTGATTTCTTTTTCGCCAGGCCGGCAAAGTCCGCGCCCATGTCCAGTTCGGTAATGACCTTCTCGGCATCGCTCTTGTTTTTCAACAGAATGTGACGGGCCTTGAACTCTTTGACGTTGAAGTCGGCGATCTTTTGCTTATACAGTTTCTTCAGCTCGGCATCACTGACGGGATTTTGGCTCATGGCCTTTTCCAGAGCAGCACCAAGAATCAGTTTCTGCTTCAGCTCTTCCAGCTTTTTCTTGACCTCGGGATCCTTGTCGAGCCCCTGTGTCATGGCATCCTGATAAACCAGTTCACGCGAGATGAGCTCGTTGACCACCTGTTGCTTGTTGGCTGCCTGTGAGTGCCCCTGAAGGTTCTCGCGAACATAGGAATCGTAGTCCTGCTGGGTGATAGGTTTCCCATTGACGCTAGCAAGGACATCGCCATTAGCCGCCTGGCTAGCAGGTGCCAGCCCCAGAGCGGCGGCAGCCAGTGCGGGGAGAAGAATGCGTTGAGATAAAGACATATAGACTTCCTTTCTAGTTGATTTCACTAGGTGTGTCGGCCTTGATGCTGAGGGCGTGGACTTCACTATTCATCAAGTCGCCCATGGCATCGTAGACCATACGATGACGCTCAATCGTGGATTTGCCGGCAAAGGCCTCACTGACAATGTGAGCGATAAAATGCCCGCCACCGCGGGCGCCGGCATGTCCGGCATGCTTGTGGCTCTCATCGACAATCTCCAGTTCGGTCGGGGAGAAAGCCGCTTCCAGCCGTTCACGAATCATCTGTTCTCTGTCACTCATGGGAGTACCTTTTTAAATGGTTTGACACGGACCCCGGCATAGACACCTGCCTCGACATAGGGGTCGGCATCGGCCCATGCCTGTGCCGCATCCAGTGAAGGAAATTCGGCCACGACCAGACTGCCGCTAAAGCCGGCCTGGCCCGGGTCTTCGCTATCGATAGCAGGATGGGGACCAGCCAGCAGCAAGCGACCCTCGTTTTTCAACTGCTGTAACCGTTCAAGGTGAGCAGGTCGCGCCGCAAGGCGTTGCTCAAGGCTGTTCTCTACATCCTCACTGATGATGGCGTAGAACATTTTCAACTCCGTGGTGAAGGTTTGGTTTTATTCGGCTTCGGTTTCCTGCGGCATGTGACGTGCCAGATAGAAGGCCTGTGCGATAACAAAGGCAAAGGTCAGGCCCATCATGCCGTAGAGTTTGAAATCGACCCAATTCGCCTCGGTGGCCTTGGCTTCATGGCAGAGCTGCAATAGCTGGCCACTCATTTCGCTGCCGCAACGCTCCAGATCCACTTCATGGCCGGCGGCGGCGATGAGGGCTGAGTTGGCCTCGAAAAAGAAGTTGGCAACATAAAGATTGGCAAACCCCATGAGAATGAAAAAGAGCACCCAGCTGATATTCAGGCGTAGCCAGACCACAGGCGGAGCCTCGATGGCATGGGACATCATGCGTTCAACCAGAGTTTTTCGATTACCGACAAACTGACTGCCGATGAAGGCCGCTGCAAACAGCCAGTTCACCACGGTGGGTTTCCACATGAAGAAGACCTTGTCGTGCAACACCAGGGTGATGCCACCAAGTACTAGCACCAGGACAAGGGTAATGAGGTGCATCTTCTCCACCTTGCGGTGGCGAAGCCAGCTCCAACCGACCTGCATTGCGGTGGCCACCATAATGACCGTGATCGCCGGATAGATCCCGTAGAGCTTGTAGGCGACGAAAAAGAGGATGACAGGAAGGAAGTCCGTAAGAAATTTCATTGAGTTTAAAGGCTTTCTGTAAGTATGGTTTTAGTCATATCCAGTCGAACAATCTAACATATACGCTGGCCCGTGGGCAGCGAAGTTCAGCGCCAAATCAGCTACAATGGAGGTCTTATGACCAAGCATTACGACCTTCACAGCCATTCACTCGCCTCTGACGGTACCCTGACACCCTCGGAACTGGTTGCCCGCGCCTCATCGGCCGGCGTTGATGTCCTGGCGCTGACCGATCACGATGAAACCGGGGGAATCGCCGAGGCCACTCAGGCTGCGATCACCGCGGGTATTGAGCTGGTTGCCGGTGTCGAGGTTTCCGTAACCTGGTCACGGCAAACGGTTCATCTGGTGGGACTGCAAATCGACCCGACAAGTTCCCCACTGCAAGAGGGGCTTGAGCGCCTGCGTTCATTCCGCAACTGGCGGGCCGAGGAGATCGGTCGGCGTCTTGCCAAGCACGGTATTCACGGTGCCTATGAGGCCGCCCGTGACAAGGCCAAGGGGCGGATTATCAGCCGGACTCACTTTGCCCACTTTCTGGCCGAACAGGGCCATGCCGACAGCGTTCGGGATGTCTTCAAGCGGTTTCTCAAACCCAACAAGCCCGGCCATGTGTCGGGCGAATGGGCAACGCTGGAAGAGGCAGTAGGGTGGATCCATGCCGCGGGCGGGCAGGCGGTGATCGCTCATCCGGCACGCTATAACATGACCGCCAGCAAGCGCCGTAAACTGCTGGGCGAGTTCGTCGAGCTGGGCGGTGATGGGCTTGAGGTGGTCTCGGGTAGCCACAGCCGCGGGGACAATTTCAGTATGGCCCAGCTGGCCAAAATGTTCGGTCTCAAGGCCTCTGCCGGCTCTGATTTCCACGGTCCGGAGAATCCCTGGGTGGAGCTGGGCCGACTACAGCCCCTGCCTGAGGGGTGCGAGCCCATCTGGTCGGATTGGCCTTCACAGACATCGGCAAGCGTCACTAATGCTGCAATCTGAACCACACTCCAATACGCAAGAGCGAGCAATGAGCCAGTTTTTTCAGATCCATCCCGACAATCCGCAAAAGCGCCTGATCGACCAGGCGGTCCAAATGCTGCGCGATGGCGCCGTGATCGTGTATCCCACCGACTCGGGTTACGCCCTCGGTTGTCACATCGAGGATAAACAGTCACTGGACCGCATTCGGGCGATTCGCCGCCTGGATGACAAGCATAATTTCACGCTGGTCTGCCGGGACCTGTCGGAGATCAGCACCTATGGCAAGGTCGACAATACCGTCTATCGCCTGCTCAAGGCGGTGACCCCCGGTGCCTATACCTTTATCCTCGATGCCACGCGCGAGGTGCCCCGCCGCATTCAGAGTAAGCGTAAAACCATCGGTATCCGCGTACCTGATAACAATATTGTCCGCGACCTGCTGGATGCATTGGGCGAACCAATAATGAGCACCACCCTGATTTTACCCGGGGAGAGCCAGCCCGAGTGCGATCCCTACGAGATTCGCCAGGGGCTGGAACACGCCGTTGACCTGATTATCGACGGGGGCTACGGCAGTTTTGAGCCGACCACGGTGATTGATCTGACTTCCGAGGTACCGGAAGTCGTACGACGCGGCCTGGGCGATCCGGCTCCTTTTGAGGTATAAGTGAGCGGTCCAAAACAGGTATAATCCCACGATGGAAGAACTGAATCTGCTCCAGCGTCTGGCTGTATGGGCCATTCCTGTGCTGTTCGCAATAACAGTGCACGAGACCGCCCACGGCTGGATGGCGCTGCGTTTTGGCGACCCTACGGCAAAGATGCTGGGGCGTCTGACCCTGAATCCGGTCAAGCATATCGATCCCCTCGGTACCATCCTGGTGCCCGGGATTATGTTAGTGTTGGGCGGTTTTCTTTTCGGTTGGGCAAAGCCGGTACCGATTACCTGGGAAAACCTGCGTCGACCCAAGCAGGATATGGCCTGGGTGGCTGCTGCGGGACCGCTTTCCAATCTTTTGATGGCATTTATGTGGGCAGCGGTGGCGCACATAGGCTTACTGATGGGAGGCGTTAGTGGCGGGGCAGCGGTATTTCTCATCTATACCGGTGTGGCAGGGATATTTATTAATATCATCCTCATGGTGTTGAATTTTCTGCCCCTGCCTCCCCTTGATGGCAGCCGTGTGGTGAATGCGTTTTTACCACCACGTCTTGCCTATCGCTATAGCCAGCTGGAACCCTATGGTTTCCCCATCCTGCTGCTGTTATTAATAACCGGTGTGTTGGGGACCATTCTATGGCCGGTGGTAACTACCATCCTGCTGTGGATAACCTCGCTCGCCGGCATCGAACACGATCGATTACTGATGATTTTGTACACCCTTGGAATACTTAGATAGGGAGAGAACTTGAACTTGGCAGCACAGAATCAGCGCGTGCTCTCCGGCATGCGCCCGACCGGTAAACTCCATCTGGGCCACTATCATGGCGTGTTGAAGAACTGGGTCAAACTCCAGCATGAGTATGACTGTTTCTTCTTCGTTGCCGATTGGCATGCCCTTACCACCGAGTATGAAAACAGCGGCATTATTGCCGACAGTGTGTGGGAGATGGTCATCGACTGGCTCGCCGCCGGTATCAATCCCGGTTCGGCCCGGCTGTTTATTCAATCTCAGGTGCCTGAGCATGCCGAACTGCACCTGCTGCTCTCCATGATTACACCGCTTGGCTGGCTTGAGCGGGTGCCGACTTACAAGGATCAGCAGGAGAAGCTCAAGGAGAAAGACCTGGCCACCTATGGTTTCCTCGGTTATCCGCTGCTGCAGAGCGCGGATATCCTGATCTACCGCGCCACCCAGGTGCCGGTCGGCGAGGACCAGGTGGTACATGTGGAACTGACCCGTGAGGTGGCGCGCCGTTTCAACCATATCTATGGCCGCGAGCCGGGCTTCGAGGAGAAGGCAGAGGCGGCGGTGAAGAAGATGGGAAAGAAAAACGCCAAGCTTTATAACAACCTGCGCAAGGCCTATCAGGAGCAGGGTGACCATGAGGCACTGGAGACAGCGCAGGCGCTGCTTGAGAGTCAGCAGAACATCACCCTTGGCGATCGTGAGCGTCTGTTCGGTTATCTCGAGGGTAGTGGCAAGATCATTCTGCCCGAGCCCCAGGCGCTGTTGACGCCTGCCTCCAAGATGCCGGGTCTGGACGGACAGAAGATGTCCAAGTCCTACGGCAATACCATTGCCCTGCGCGAGTCACCCGAAGAGGTGGAAAAGAAACTCCGTACCATGCCGACCGATCCGGCAAGGGTACGCCGTACCGATGCCGGTGAGCCGGACAAGTGCCCGGTTTGGCAACTGCATGAGGTCTACTCCAGTGAGGATACCCGTGAGTGGGTGCAGGAGGGTTGTCGCAGTGCCGGGATCGGTTGTATCGACTGCAAGGGGCCGGTGATCGATGCGGTCAAGGCGGAGCTGGCACCCATTCGCGAGCGGGCACAGGAGTTTATCGAGCAACCGCAGTTGGTTCGTAATATCATTACCGAGGGTAATGAAGAGGCCCGTGATGTGGCACGTGAAACCCTCAAGGAAGTACGCGGTGCCATGGGCCTGTCATACAGTTGATGGTACGCCTTCATAAAGGAAGCCGATGAGCGAAATTACGGAACAGAATACGGTATCACCACAGCAGGAGGAGATGCCCTTCGCCATTGTGCAGGGAGCCCCGATCACCGAGCTGCCCAAGGACCTCTACATCCCACCGCAGGCACTGGAGGTCTTTCTTGAGGCGTTCGAGGGGCCGCTGGATCTGTTGCTGTATCTTATCAAGAGGCAGAACCTCGATGTCCTGAATATTCCGATCGCGGAGATTACCCGCCAGTACATGAAGTACGTGGAGATCATGAAAGAGCTGCAGCTGGAGCTGGCCGGGGAATACCTGGTGATGGCTGCAATGTTGGCCGAGATCAAGTCTCGCATGCTGTTGCCGCGACCGGTCGAGGAAGACGGGGATGAAGCCGATCCCCGTGCTGAGCTGGTGCGTCGCCTGCAGGAGTATGAACGTTACAAACAGGCTGCCGAGGATATCGATGAGTTGCCGCGTGAAGGTCGGGACACCTTCACCGCGGAAATCGCCACGCCCGATAAACGAAGCGAACGGCCGCAGCCCACTGTGGAGTTGCGCGATATCCTGTTGGCCATGACGGATGTGGTGCAGCGGGCAGAGATGTTTGCTCACCATCAAATATCGCGCGAGCCGCTCTCGATTCGTGAACGGATGTCGCAAATCCTCGAGAAGATAAAACCTGACAGCTTTATCGATTTTACGACCCTGTTCACCGTTGAAGAGGGGCGCCGTGGTGTTGTGGTGAGCCTGATGGCGGTGCTGGAGTTGATCAAGCAGTCAATGATCGAGCTGATTCAGACTGAGCCGTTTGGCGCCATTCATGTAAAAGCTGTCGGCAGCAAGGAATAAGGGTTGCTGTTCTATGTCGAATCTGGATACACAGAAACTGAAAAATATCGTTGAGTCCGCACTTTTCGCCGCAGGCGAGCCGCTGAGCGTTGATCGCCTGCTGGGACTGTTCGAAGAAGAGGAACGTCCGGAGAAAAAAGCCATGCAGGCGGTGATTACGACCTTGCAGGAAGAGTGTGAGGGACGGGGTATCGAGTTGCGTGAGGTCAGTAGCGGGTTTCGCTATCAGGCCAGAAGCGATGTTTCCCGCTGGGTATCGCGTCTTTGGGAGGAGCGGGCGCCGCGTTATTCCCGTGCCCTGCTTGAGACACTGGCGCTGGTTGCCTACCGCCAACCGATCACCCGTGCCGAGATCGAAGATATCCGCGGGGTTGCCGTCAGCTCCAGTATCATGAAGACACTTCAGGAGCGCGGTTGGGTGCGCATCGTCGGTCATCGCGATGTGCCGGGTAAACCGGCCATGTACGCCACCACGCGCGAATTCCTCGATTACTTCAATCTCAAGGGTCTTGACGACCTGCCCACCCTGAATGAGTTGCGTGATATCGACAAAATAAACGCGGAACTCGATCTGCGTCTGCCGGGCGAGGGTGGCGCCGAGACGCCGGCGATGAAGGGGGGCGATGACCCGCATGCCTTTGTCGCTTCTATCACCGCCGACTTTGAGCCGATTGAGTATTAAAAAATCTCAACGCAAAGACGCAGAGGTCGCAAAGTGTCTAAAGGCACTGTTATCACTGGTTCGGTGAAACCTGATATTGCCGGGTGTGTGTTACCCGGCTTATTCATTATTTTGGTGTATACACAATGATGTTCATGTTCTTTGCGTCTTTCGTACCCCTGCGCGACATGCATGGATGCATTAGTGCCGCGATGGCAGGGTGCCAGAGAGCGGTCCTTTGCGTTAAAGGTTTTCATCAATGAGCGAAAAACTGCAGAAGGTGTTGGCCCGGGCCGGGTATGGTTCGCGGCGTGAGATCGAGGGCTGGATCAGCGAAGGCCGGATCTCGGTTAACGGCAAGATCTGCCAGCTTGGTGAGCGTGTCAGTGACAACGATGTTATTCGTATCGATGGCAAGGTGGTGAGCCGGACCCGGTTACAGAGCAATCGCTGTCGCGTACTGATGTATCACAAGCCGGTGGGGGAGGTGACCAGTCGTAGTGATGATGAGGGACGTACCACTGTCTTCGAGAATTTACCCCGTATCGTTAACGGCCGTTGGATCGTGGTCGGCCGTCTTGACCTGAACACCTCCGGTCTGTTGCTGTTTACCACCGATGGTGAGCTTGCCAATCGATTGATGCATCCCTCCTATACTGTCGAGCGCGAGTACGCCGTGCGGGTGCTTGGCGAGGTAGAGCCCGAAGTTATCAAGCGTCTCTCCACAGGCGTGGAACTGGAGGATGGCGAGGCCCGTTTTACCTCCATTGTCGATGGGGGAGGCGAAGGGGCCAACCACTGGTTCCATGTCACGCTGGAGGAGGGGCGTAACCGGGAGGTACGGCGTTTGTGGGAGTCCCAGGGCGTAACGGTCAGTCGCCTGATTCGCGTGCGCTACGGACCGGTGACGTTGCCACGCTGGTTGCGCCCCGGACGCTGGGAAGAACTTAACGATGAGCAGGTCTCTAAATTGAGACAGAGCGTTGGGCTGGAAGCGGAAGCAAAATCCAAACACCCGCGTGCCAATAAAAAACCGATAGCACGCAAGACCCGTCACGGTACCCGCCAGAGTCGCAAGGCCCGAAACCCACGCAGACGGAAATAATCCTTATGCCAGCCCCCGCCTCGCTTCACTGGCTCAATGAGCGGCTGCAGGAGCATTTCGGGCCACAACACTGGTGGCCGGCCGAGACACCTTTCGAGGTGATGGTCGGCGCCATCCTCACCCAGAATACGGCGTGGTCAAACGTCGAGAAGGCTATCTCCAACCTGCGTCAGGCCAATGCCCTTTCGGTCGATGCCATTGCCAGTGCTGCGCCCGCCACACTGGCTGAATGGATACGCCCCTCCGGCTATTTCAACATTAAGGCTGAACGGCTGCAGGCATTCTGCCGCTGGTATCATCTGCAGGGTGAATTCGAGGGGCTGAAAACGCTGAATACCGCGCAGTTACGAATCGCCCTGCTTTCGGTCCACGGTGTCGGGCCTGAGACAGCCGATGATATGCTGCTTTACGCCTTTGAACGGCCGGTGTTTGTTATCGATGCCTATACTCGCCGCCTATTTTCCCGCCTGTGCCTGATCGAGGGCGATGAGCGTTATGATGAGATACGTACTATGGTGGAAGAGTCTTTCGGAAGGGGACGTGCGTCGATAAAACTGTTTAACGAGTTGCATGCATTGATCGTGGCGCATGCCAAGGATTACTGCCGAAAAAAGCCACAATGCAGTGGATGTCCACTCAGTCGCCGCTGTCCGTCAAAGGTGTAGCAAGAGTAGCGGAGGGGAACAATGCCGGATGAGAACTATCTGCGAGAGGTGATTGCCATGGCCGAGGCATCCGTCCGGCAGGGCGGTGGCCCCTTCGCCGCAGTGATTGTTCGTAATGGAGAGGTCATCGGACGGGGGGTTAACCATGTCACGCTGGATAACGATCCCACGGCCCATGCCGAGGTTCAGGCTATCCGTGATGCCTGCAGGAATGTGAGTGACTTCTCCCTTGAAGGCTGCACCCTATACGTCAGCTGCGAACCCTGTCCCATGTGCCTGGCCGCTGCTTATTGGGCGAGACTGGATAGCCTGGTGTATGCCGCGAGTGCCGAGGATGCTGCACGAGCGGGATTTGATGATGTGTTAATTCGGGAAGAGTTGCAACGGCCGCAACAGGAACGGCGTCTTACCATGCGAATGGC
>JBEPXU010000040.1:0-11517 GCA_041641735.1 Ectothiorhodospiraceae bacterium | reverse complement strand
CGGGAAATTACTGGGTGGTCAGACCGCACGAGGGGCTGGTGCAGCAGTCGGTGGAGATCCACGGCATCACCGATACCGAGATCGCCTCTGCGCCCGATCTGGATGCGATACTGCCTGAGCTGCTTGCTATGCTCGAGCACGCTGTGCCGGTGGTGCACTTTTGGGGTATCGAGCGGCCATTTCTCGATGCGGCGGTGATGGCGCGCCGCGGAGAACACTGCCTCTTTCCGCTCATCGATACGATGGCGATCGAGGCGCGCTTTCGTCAGCAGGACTGGCGCGAGAGGCTGCGCGGCTGGCTGGGACTGTCGCGCATGTCGATCCGCCTCGCCGCCAGCCGGGAGCGCTACGGCCTGCCGCTCTATGGACAACACCACGCCAAGCTCGATGCCCTGGCGACGGCGGAGCTTTTTCAGGCCCAGGTTCGCCACCACTTCCCGCCGGATACACCGGTGGGGGAGCTGTGGATGTAGCTTATTTCGGGCGCGGCTCGCTCATCAGCCCCTGCACGATGGCGTAGCAGCCCACCAGTAGCACCAGGGTAAAGGGCAGACCGGTGGAGACGGCCATCGCCTGCAGTGCACCGAGTCCGCCACCCAGCAACAGGGCGATGGCGATGGCCCCCTCGATAACCCCCCAGAAGACACGCTGCGGTTTGGGTGCGTCGATCTTGCCGCCGGCGGTGATGGTATCGATGACCAGCGAGCCGGAGTCGGAGGAGGTGACGAAGAAGACGATCACCAGCACGATGCCGATGAACGAGGTGATCTCCGTCAGTGGCAACTGCCCCAGCATCTGGAACATCTGTAGCGGCAGGTCGGCATTCTTTGCGCCCTCAAAGCCGTTCATTAGCTGATCGATGGCGGTGGTGCCGAAGGCGGTCATCCAGAAGACCGAAACACTGGAGGGAACCAGCAATACGGCGATCAAAAACTCCCGTACACTGCGGCCGCGGCTGACCCGCGCGATAAACATACCGACGAACGGCGACCAGCTGATCCACCAGGCCCAGTAGAAGGCGGTCCAGCCCTGACTGAAGTTGGCGTCCTCGCGACCGAAGGGGTTGGAGAGGAACGGCAGCTCCATCAGGTATCCGCCGATGTTCTTGAAAAAGCCGGTGGCGATGAGCAGGGTCGGACCGACAAAGACCACGAACATCAGCAGCAAGAACGCCAGCACCATGTTGATCTCGGAGAGGCGTTTAACACCCTTGTCGACACCGGCTACGATGGAGAACAGCGCCACGGCTGTGATCGCGGCAATCAGCAGTACCAGGGTGGTATCGCCGGTCGGCAGGTCGAACAGGTAGTGCAGTCCCGCTGCCGCCTGTTTGGCCCCGACGCCGAGCGAGGTGGCAAGGCCGAACAGGGTAGCGAACACCGCCAGGATATCGATGACATGACCCGGCCAGCCCCAGACCCGCTCACCCAGCAGCGGGTAAAAGATGGAGCGTACCGTCAGCGGCAAGCCCTTGTTGTAGGAGAAGATGGCCAGCGACAGGGCCACGATGGCGTAGATGGCCCAGGGGTGCAGACCCCAGTGGAAGATCGTCGCTGCCATACCCAGGCGCACCGCGCCCTCCGGGTTATCGGCCGCGGCACCGAGTGGAGCCCAGTCGGTACGCACGCCGTTCTCGCCCATGGTCGTGCCGCCCAGTGAGGTGGCGTAGTGGGTCAGGGGTTCGGAGACGCCATAGAACATCAACCCCACGCCCATGCCGGCGGCAAAAAGCATGGCGAACCAGGAGATGTAGGAGAAATCCGGTGCGGCATCGCCGCCGCCGATTCGAACCCGGCCCAGTGGCGAGAAGATGAGGAAAAGGCACAGCAGAACGAAAATATTGCCCGCCAGCAGGAAGAACCAGGATAGGTTGCTGGTAAGCCAGCTGCGCATGCTTTCGAACAGGGGACCGGTCTGTTCAGGCAGTGCCAGGGTCAGAATAACGAACGCCAGAATCACCATCGATGAGAAACTGAATACGGCACCGTGGATATCGACGGCGATACCGAATTTGCTGGTGCTGTAGTTGTCCTGCCCGATCTGGTAGTCGGTGTCGATAAGGTTGGCTGCCCCTTCCGGCGCCGGTATTCCGACGGCCGGGGAGAGCTCTTCGCTGTCGCTGCTGTTCTCTTTCTCCACGGAAAACTTCCTCCCAATCACGTGCCGCCCTTATCAGGGGCGCACAAGAAATACCGAGACTTCACTATGCGATGCGACCTTGCTGCCGGTGGCCGGCATAATGGCGTCGATGTGGTGAGGCAGGTGGGTACCCATCACCACTAGATCCGCATCGAGCTCCTTGATGGCTTCAAGCAGGATGTCATCGAGGTCGGCGACGGGGTCGTTACTCATATAGACCGAGGCGGTCGCCTCATGCCCGTTATCCGGTGCATGGCCCTGGGCAAAAGCGAGAAGCTTCTTCCTGTACTCTTCGGGCGTGCGAGCCACGGCGCTGGGCTGAGAGGTGGTAACGCCGACATAACAGAGGGCGGCATTGTAATGGCGTGCCATATCGGCAGCGACGGTGAGTGCCTTTTCAAGCGCATCCAGATGCGCAAGATCGACCGGCACCATGATTTTGTTATACATCGGTAAGGCTCCTCCTCAGCTGATGCAAGGTGTCATTCCTTATCCACATCATGATGATGCGGCTACTGGTCAAAAGCCTGGAATGCAATGCCATTCACTTTTCACGGTAAACAGCGCTGGGATGGAGTGCAAGAGCTGTGTACGCTGAGGAAGAGTAAACGTCACGCAAAAGGTGTGTAAAGGAGTTGCCTTAACAGGTGACCCCATCATCCAGTATGGCAAACGCCTGCATCAGTGCCTTGCTATTGTCGCTCTCGCGATTACGATAAATCTCCAGCGCTTTATCCGCCTGCTTCTGCCAGTGTTCGGCACCGCGCTTAACCGTTTCGATCAGCCGTTTTCCGTTATCCCCATCCAGCCAGGCCTGGTAGGCATGGGTCAATGCTGGGAAGATCTCCTTACGCATGGTAGTGAAGTTAGCCATGTAGAAATGCAGGGCGGCATCGCGGCCCTCTTCCAGCAACCAGGGGAGGGTGCGACGACAGTCGACCAAGTGGTCGCGGATGGCGCGAAGCAGGTATTCGGTGCGCGAACGGGGCAGGGTGGCGAGCATCGCTTCCCACTCGGGGCCGAGTACACGCCCGATCATCACTTCGCCCAGTTCATGCTGCAGCAGGGTGTCGAGTTCATCGCCGGTCATGCGTTCCAGGGCGAGCTCGAAGTCTTTATCAAATGTGTAGTATTTGCTGGCACGGGCGATGGCGCGTTCCGGGTCCTGCCAGCCCCACTCCTCAAGTTTTTCCCATATCATGCGAGTGAGGGATTCGCGGCGCAGAAAGATGGTATCGCCCAGGCTAAACGCCGGCGGGGCGGTAATTTCTCGGGCCAGTTCACGACCGGCGACGTATACCGATGCGCCTTCCTCATCGACACGTTTTTCCAGCTCGGCGAGGAAAAAGTGGGGCTTTTGACCAAGCAGACCGCCACTGTAGACAAGTCCTGAATCACTCAGTTGTTGATTAATTGTTGTACTTTCAAAAGGCTCATGCTGCTCTGATGCGATGTTGAGGGGACCGAAATCCCTCTCTTCGAGGCTCTCCCAGAGTTGCTCCCGGGCCGTGAGCCATTCGCCAAGAGGTTTTTTCGGCAGGGGATCGCGGTAGGCATACCCTTTTTCCCAGCGATAGAATTCACGCATTTTCAAAAGATAGATGCAAAGCGAATAGTTACGGGCGTAGAGGGCGTCCGAGATGTGGCAGTTGTGCTGCACCTTTTCGGTCAGTTCCTGTGCCATCGCTTCGCTTGTATTTGCCATAGTAAAACCCCATGGTAGTGCTTGAGATTGCGATCGGTAGTTGAGCTAAACACTCAACTATCTAACCTTGAGACTATCACGACGAAATCAAGCCTGCCTACGTATCAATCCATCGTCGCAGGTTAAGCTGAGGAAGTATTATGGCGCGAATCAGAACCCGCTGGCACAAATCATCCAAACCCAAGTCACCCGAGACCATTGCCGGTGCCATGGGAATGAACATCTGGAAGATGGCATCTGGCACCGCCAATAAGATGTACAGCGAGGGATTTAACTTTAAGAGTAACGAACAACTTCTTGATATTATAGCTGAATTCTCAATCTTTCTGCTGCAGCTATCCGATCGCATTGCCTACGATCATCTGGACGACGAGCAGCGCCAGCGCTTCACTCAGGCACTGGCGGCCCATCTTATCGACACCATGGTGGAGAACCAGGTGCTGGAGCTGAAGGGCAATGCAAGCGAGTATCAAAAGGTATTTGTGGAGAAGCTGAACCACCACCTCGAAGGGTATTCAGAGTTCGCAGTCACTGAGGGTGAACCGAGCTACCAGATGCTGCGCTATTTTGGCACCCTGTGTGACGAAGTCATGGGCGGCAGCGATAACAAGTGGGTCATCGAGCATGTGATGGAGGTGGAGGCCCCGCCGTTTATCAAGCAGGTGCGTGAGAGCATGGAGAAGCTGCTGCCGCAGATGATGCCGGGCGAAGAGGGCGAGGGCGACACAGCCGCTGAATCTTCCTGATTCCGCTTGTCCCTCCACCATCCCGCGGGTAGGATTGTGCTCTCCCGGCGAGAGCACGAGAAAACCAATAATGCGCGGACGTTTTATTACCCTTGAAGGCAGTGAAGGTAGCGGGAAAAGCACCAATCTTGCCTATATCCACGAGAAACTGCAGCAATCTGGCATCGATGTCGTCCTGACACGTGAACCCGGTGGGACACCGCTGGGCGAGCAGATCCGCGAGCTGCTGTTGGATCACCGCCAGCAGGCGATGGCTAGCGATACCGAGCTATTGCTTATGTTTGCCGCCCGCGCCCAGCATCTCAATGAATTGATCCTGCCAGCCCTGGATGCGGGTAAATGGGTGCTCTGTGACCGCTTTACCGACGCCACCTACGCCTATCAGGGCGCTGGGCGCGGTATCAGCGAGGAGCGTATCGGTATTTTGGAGCGGTGGGTGCAGGGGGAACTGCGTCCAGACATGACCTTCTTTCTCGACCTGCCGGTCGATCAGGGGCTGGCCCGCGCCGGTGAGCGCAGTACACCGGACCGCTTCGAGCGCGAACAAATCTCCTTTTTCGAGCGTGTACGCCAGGGCTACCTGCAGCAGGCTGAGCGTGAACCACACCGTTATCGGATCGTGGACGCCTCCGTGACGCTGGAACAGGTGCAGACACAGCTTGATACGATTCTGGCTGCCTATCTAAATGATTGAGTATCATCCCTATCCCTGGCAGACGACCCTGTGGCAAGGGCTCATCGAGCGCCTGCAAAATGGGAGGTTACCCCACGCCCTGCTGCTGACCGGCCCGAGCGGGATGGGCAAGCGTGACTTCGCGGAACGCTTTGCCTATGCCATTCTTTGCGATAGTCCGAATCATGACGGTACGGCCTGTGGCCAGTGTCGAGGCTGCGGGTTGATGCAGGCCGGTTCGCACCCGGACTATTTGCGGGTAGAGCCCGAGGAGGAGGGTAAGGCCATCGGGATCGATGCGGTGCGTGAGCTGACCCGCTTCCAGGGACTGAAGAGTCAGTATGGCCGTCAGCGAGTGATTCAGCTTCAGCCTGCAGATGCCCTCAATGCCAATTCCGCCAATGCGCTGCTAAAAACCCTGGAGGAGCCGGCCGGGGACACGGTGCTACTACTGACCACGGACCGGCCGATGGCGCTATTGCCCACCATTCGTAGTCGTTGCCAGCAGGTGATATTCCGTCCCCTTGCAACAGCAAGTGCTGAAATCAAGCAGTGGCTCACAGAACAATTGCCGGAAACCCGCCACGATACGGAGATATTGCTGCAAATGGCCGGCGGGGCGCCACTAAAGGCCGCGGCGCTCGAAGTCGAGGGAGAGTTGGAGTTACAGCAAACCCTGATGCAGGAGTTTGAGGCGCTGGAGCAAGGGACGGTTAATCCGGTTACTCTGGCAGAGCAGTGGCTCAGGCACGGCGGTCGACGCGTTTTGCCATGGTTTTACCTGCTTTTGGCGGATATGGTAAAACTGAAAATGGTGCCTAAGGTCAGGAACTTGAATAACCCGTTGCACAAGAAGCAGTTGCAAGCACTGGCCGAAAAGGTAGACTTATATTTTCTCCAGGCATTCGTCGGTCGGGTGCAGGAGCGAATCGGACTGTTGCACGGACAGGCAAACCAGCAGGTGATACTGGAAGAACTCCTGCTGGCCTGGAAACAGCGGCGCATATAAAAGAGTAAGTGCGGGAAACACCGAATTATGAGTACTCCTAATCCAAGACAAGGCATTTTATCCCTTACCATTAAGGACAAGAGCGCACTCTATGCTGCCTATATGCCCTTCGTGAAAAACGGGGGCCTGTTTATTCCTACCAATAAGTCCTATCAGCTGGGTGACGAGGTATTCATGTTGCTGACCCTGATGGAGGAGACAGAGAAAATGCCTGTGGCAGGCAAAATTATCTGGATTACACCGAAAGGGGCACAGAACAACCGGGCTGCCGGGATTGGCGTCCAGTTCAGCGAGCAGGATGGCGGTGCGGCCCGCAGCAAGATTGAAACCTACCTGGCTGGCGCATTGAAATCGGATCGCCAGACCCACACTATGTAACTTAAGCGAGTAATCTCCTATCCTATTTCAGGGAACGGTTCGACCGTTCCCTTTGTTTTTGTAAAGACCATACTTGTAGACACTCCATGCTTGTAGATTCCCATTGCCATCTCGACCGAATCGACCTCGAACCCTTCGACAACGATCTTGGCGCCGCACTCAAGGCCGCCGAGGAGAACGGTGTCGAGCGTTTTCTCTGCGTTGCCATCGACCGCGGCAACATCCCGGATGTGATCGCCATCGCAGAGCGTTTCGATAACGTCTACGCATCGGTAGGGGTACACCCCAACGAGGAGGACCCGGTGGAGGTCACCGCAGAGGAGTTGCTGCGCCTGGCCGATCACCCAAAAGTGATCGCCATCGGCGAGACGGGGCTGGACTATTTCCGTAGTGAAGGGGATCTGGAGTGGCAGAAGCAGCGCTTCCGCAATCATATCCAGGCGGCAAAGCAGTGCCAGAAGCCTCTGATTATTCACTCACGCGAGGCACGCGAAGATACTATTCGTCTGATGCAGGAGGAGGGTGCCGCCGAGGCAGGGGGCATCATGCATTGCTTTGTCGAGGATTGGGAGACGGCACGTCTGGCGATGGAGATGGATTTCTATATCTCATTCTCCGGCATCGTCACCTTCAAAAATGCCGAGCCTCTTCGTGATGTCGCCAAACAGGTGCCACCGGAGCGCTTGCTGGTGGAGACCGATTCACCCTACCTGGCGCCGGTTCCCCACCGGGGGAAAGGTAACCAACCGGCCTATGTGCGGAATGTTGCCGAGTTGCTGGCTGAAATCAGGGGGGAGTCTTTTGATTCGCTGGCGAAGCAGACGACGGATAATTTCAATCGTCTGTTTGGACTCTAGCCTGCCGCCTGTTTTAACTCGCCCAACTGCTCTTTCTCCAGTGCGCGTAAACCGCCTTGGAGATAGGAGGCATCGTAACCGCGTTCATTGAGGAGATAGGCGGCAGAGGAGCTCCTCCGGCCAGTATCGCAGTAAACAATATATTTTTTGTTCTTATCCAGTGTGCGTGCACGAATACGCAGTAAATAGAGCGGGATGTTGATGCTGCCCGGTATGTGCATATTCTTGTATTCTGTTTCCAGACGAACATCCAGCCATGCCGCTTTACCGTTATTGACCAGTTCGCTGGCTTCCTCATAGTTCACCGTGTGCAGTACCGGTGCTTTGAGCAGGTTAACAAAATCCTCCTTGGCCATGCGCATCAGGACACCATCACTGAGCATAGTGATATTGGCATTGCGCTTGTTGTCCGAGATCAATGCCTCCTCACCGAAGCCGTGCCCGGCATCCAGTTCGGCCAGTTTAATCTCTTTGCCACTTTTGGTGACATGGGTCACCAGTGCACGTCCGGACTGGATGAAGTAGTAGTAATCTCCCTCATCGCCCTGCTTGATAACCTGGTCTCCGGAACGGTACTGCACCGACTCCATGCGCATGAAGACCTGTTGGATATTGCTGGGTGGAATGCGATGAAAGATCTCCGAGCGGAGCATCATGGTCATCCAGTCGATGCCCTGCTCCTCTTCTTCGGTTTCCTCTTCGACTTCAATTTCCGACACCATGTAACCGGCGTTTTGATCCCAGGTCAGTAGAATATCGAGGAGATCATTGTCGATGCGGAAATAGGTGACATCACTATCGGCAATGGCCGTCGAATGGCGCGGGCGGTGATGATCCAGTGGGAAACGAGTAGGGGCGGTACCACCAACAATACGGGACTGATTCTTCTCTTCGCCGAGAAGAATAATCTCCCCCGAGAGGAGGTAGTAGGAGTAGTTGTCTGTATCACCCTTACGAAACAGCGCCTTGCCCTTGGGTAGCTTCTCAATAGGGGTTTTGCGCGCCAAATCGCGCAGATTATCCTGCGTCAATTCATTAAGGGGTACAAACTGTCCTAATACTTGCGTACTCACACTGTTCCTTAACTCAACCGATTACCGAGTAATGACCTGCCGCAGCAAGTATACCAATTAAAGAGTGTAACCCTGTAATCTTTTCGTATCTGGGAAATGTCTCGACACTTACTCTAATTAACTGATTTTCAAGTAATTCTACAGCCGAAAGGCGTCAATTAAAAGAGCATTTCGGTGCTTTATGCCATAGGCGCATATTGCCTCACATAACCCATACACTGTTCAAGTTTTTGAGGCGGGGTATAAAAGTGCGGAGAAAACCGTATGTTACCGCCCCGCAAGGCGCAAAAGACCTGATTTTCAATTAATGTCTTGAATAACGTCTCCGTTTTTTCAGGTTGCCCCGGATGAGCAAAACTGACAATGCCGGCATGACGATGGGGTTCTTCCGGGGTCACCACAGCGAAGCCGTACGACTGAAGCTGTTCAATAAGAAACCGACTGTTGCTCAAAATACGCTGTTCCAGCTCAGGCATACCCATATCCAGGATTAATGACAGGCTGGCGTGGAGGGCATGGACTCCCAGCATATTCGGGCTACCGCACTCAAATCGGCGTGAGGAGGCGGCAGGTTTCCATTCCTGGACATCGAAATCACCCACAGCCTCTACCATGTGCCACCCGAACTGGGTCAGTTTAAGCGTTTCACGTAATGCAGCACGGCAATAAAAAACACCGAGTCCTTCGGGACCCATCATCCATTTATGCCCGTCTGCAGCAACGAAATCAGCATGACAGGCCTGAACGTCAAGATTCACAGCGCCAATACTCTGAATCGCATCGACACAGAACAGAATGTCGTGTTCGCGGCAAAACTGTCCAATCCGTTCAAGGTCCATACGCAGGCCACTGGCATATTGGACAGAGCTGATGGCTATCATGCGTGTGCGCTCATCAACCTGGGCAAACAGAGCCTCCTCAGGGGAGGCTTCACTGCTCAGATCCGTTTGACGCAATTCAACCCCGAGAGTTGAAAGGGACTCCCAAACAATTCGGTTGGATGGGAACTCCTGGTCGCTGGTGACGATATTATCGCCGTCATTCCAGTCAACGCCAGCGGCAACAAAAGAGAGTGCCTCGGAGGTATTCTTGACCAGTGCGATATCATCGCTCGACGGAGCATTGAGTAACCGCTGAAGTTGCTGGCGAAGTTGTGACTCCGTTTCCAACCAGTGAGGATAGGACAGCGAGCCCTGATAACCGTTCTCCTCAGCAAACCGCTTAACGGCCTCAACAGTACGCCGTGGCCACGGGGAAACAGCGGCGTGATTGAGATAGACCATCTCATCCTTGAGTGAAAATTCAGATGCAGGGGACATAAGTTAAGTACCTGATTTCCAGTTGTTTAGTGATTTAGATATGCGCATAATATCTATTATGTAAAGTAGAGTGCGGATCTAGGCAAGGCTCACAGAAAGCCTAAAGCTGAACGCCTACCCCACATGATTATCTGTGTGTTTTTACGACTGTCCGAGGTTATCAGATAGCTCCCGGAAGTGAATGCAATATGGTGCAGCTTAGCCATGCAATATCAGCCTGTCTTTCTATCTATAGGTGATTGCCCCGTGAACACAGGACAGGTAAGAGGAGCCTGTGGTCTCATCTTGCCACCCTAAATGATGAGTCTATTAGAACACCAACGGTATACTATTCAGCACAAAATTTGTGTAAATTAGCAACGATGTGCTGTCTTTACAGTGACACATAATAATTATTAAAGAGCTCTTATGAAGCGCCAATGGACTAACGAGATGCTGCGCCCGTACCACAGACAACCCTCCGTTCGACTTGCCTTTCCGACACTACCCCTGCTAGCCCTCCTCCTTGGCTTGAAGGCAGTAACCGCTTCAGCGGCAGATGGCAGTGATGCGGCGTACTCTGACATGCCGCTGAAAGCGTTAATGGAACTGGATGTATTCCGTTCCGCCTCCCTACTGCCAGTTCACAAGGCCAAGGCCCCGGGCACCGTCTACAGCTTCAATCGTGATGATTTTGTTCGGCTGGGGGTACGGCGGTTGGATGATTTGCTCCAGTTTGTGCCGGGCATTCAGGTGAATCAATACCGTAAACGGCATCGTAATATCTGGTCACGGGGGCTCATTGACCGTTATAACGACAAAATGGTGCTGCTGGTGGATGGTGTTCGCATGCAGCATCTCTATTATGGCAACTTCTCCCTGGGCGATAACTTCCCCCTGGAGAAGGTTGCAAAGGTCGAAATTATTCAGGGGCCCGCGTCCAGTCTTTACGGCGCCAATGCCTTTGGCGGCATTATTTCGGTGACGACTCGTGATTTTTCAGATAAGCCGCAAACGGACACCACCGTAGAGGTTGGCAACCATCAGCGAAGAAAGGCCACGGCGTTGTACAACAGTCCAAAATTTCAGGCATTTGCCAGCTACCTGGAACAGGATGCCCCGTTTCGTGAGGAACGCCTGAGTTTCATTGGTGACCAGACCCAACAGCCATTGAACGAAACCTACCGAAATATCTTTCTCAAGGGGAGCCCGGTTAAGGGGCTAACGCTGGCAGCGGATTACCAGCAAAATGATATGCCCTTCCTCTTTATCCCCGATACTCAGGATGGCTTTGTTGAAGAGCGTAGTCTCAATGTGTCTGCACATTATGAAGCCGGTGTGGTGGATACCGGTCGAATCGAGGCAAACGTTTTCTATACCCGTGACGACACCCGTGAAATCGAGAAAGAACAACAAACGCAGACGCTTGGTTATGTCGAGAATCAAAAATCTGCCATACGAGGTGCCAGGTTAACCCTCTTCAAGCGACTGTTAACCGATCACGTTGTCGCTTTTGGCGCGACATGGCAGAACGAAAAAGCATTGGACATGAGCTATACGCGATATTTCCACTTCGCGGATGGTTTTCTCAGTCCGCCAAGGAGAGGCAACCTGCTTTCTGATCCCGACATCAATAATG
>JBEPXU010000039.1:0-11653 GCA_041641735.1 Ectothiorhodospiraceae bacterium | reverse complement strand
TGCCACTGTCTCTTCCATGCTTACCAGGTTGGACAGCGGGATCATTACGCCATCGTTGCCGCGCACCTGGATGTTGGCCAGGTCCTGCGGGTCGCGCCGGTTCACATCGGAGACCTGCACCACCACGTCGTACTGCTCCCCCCCCTGCTTGTAGCGGGTGACATTGCGCCCGCCCAGCATGGTCTCAAGGGTACGGTTAATCGTCGCCACATCCACCCCGAGCACGGCGGCCTTTTCACGGTTAACCTTGACCCGCAGTTCCGGCTTGTTCAGCTTGAGGTCAGTATCCGGGTTGATAAGCCCCGGATTCTCCCGCACTTTCGTCATCACCTTGTTGGTAATCTGCTGCAGGTTCTCATAGGAGGTAGTGGTCTGGATATAGAACTCCACCGGCCGACTGATCGGGCTCTGCCCCAGCGACTGGGGCAATACCGCAAAGGCCATCACACCGGGAATGCCGAACAGCTTGGGCCGCAACTCGCCGGCAATCTGCATGGAACTGCGATCGCGATCTGCCCAGTCCTTCAGACCGACGAAGGAGATGATCTGATTGACCACCGGGAAACCCACTACCATGAAGTAGCGCTCCACCTCGGGGATATCCTTGTAGATCGCCTCCATCTGGCGTGCCGACTTGTCGGTGTAACCGGGGGTGGCGCCGTCCGGACCGATACCGATCCCAAGCACAAGGCCGCGATCCTCGGTGGGTGCCAGTTCAGACTTAATCTGGGTAAAGAGCACACCCATGCCGACCACGGCACCCAGGGCAAGTATGACCACCAGCCAGCGAAAACGCAGGGCACCGTTAAGCAACCGCTCATAACCGCTGTTGAGACCATTGAGCAACACCTCGCCCATCTCATAGATGCGACCATGCTGTTCGTGCTTAAGCATGCGCGAACAGAGCATCGGCGAGAGCGACAGGGCGATAAAGCCGGAGACAATCACCGCACCGGCCAGAGTGAGGGCAAACTCGGCGAAGAGCTGACCGGTACGCCCCTCGGTAAAGGCCACCGGTGCGAATACCGCGGCCAGGGTGAAGGTCATCGCCAGCACGGCAAAACCGATCTCCTTCGATCCGCTGAGCGCAGCCTGCATCGGCGGCTGCCCCTCCTCCACATGACGATAGATGTTCTCCAACATAACAATGGCATCGTCCACCACCAGGCCGATGGCCAACACCATCGCCAACAGGGTCAGGGTATTGATGGAGAAACCAAAGGCGTACATAAAGATAAACGCCCCTACCAACGAGACCGGAATCGTCACCACCGGGATTAATGTTGCACGGGTACTTCGAAGAAAACCGAAAATAACGATGATCACCAGCACCATCGCCTCACCGATGGTGGTAAACACCGCCTGTATCGAGCGATCGATAAAGACCGATTTATCGTAGGCGATATGCACCTGCATGCCTTCGGGTAACACCGACTTGATATCGGGCAGCATCTTTTTCAGTTCGGAGGAAACGTCCAGCGGGTTGGCCGTGGATTGTTTGACCACACCCAGCGCCACCGCACTCTCACCCTTGAAGCGGGTAATACGGCGCTCCTCGCGTGGCCCCACCTCTACCCTTGCCACATCACCCAGGCGAACCAGGTAGCCGTCACGATCACTCAGGATCACCTTGCGGAACTGCGCGGGGGTACGCAGGTCGGTCTCGGCCAGGACGGAAAACTCCCGCTCCGCCGATTCAATACGTCCTGAGGGTACCTCCAGGTTTTGCGCACGCAACGCTGCTTCTACATCCTGGGTGGTGACGTTATAGGCCGCCATGCGGGTACGGTCGAGCCAGACACGCATGGAATAACGACGCTCACCGAAGATCACCACGTTGGCCACTCCGGGGATGGTCTGTACCCGGTCCTTGACCAGGCGGTCCGCCACATCGGTCACCTCCAGCGGACTGTGGCGATCCGAGGAGAAGGCCATATAGATGATCGGCTGGGCGTCCGCCTCCTCCTTCGAGACGATCGGCTCCTCGATTTCGTCCGGCAGCTGGCCGCGAACACGCGCCACGCGATCGCGTACGTCGTTGGCGGCCGAATCAGCGTCGCGGTCAAGCTTGAAGTTGATGGTGATCTGGCTCGACTCGGATCGGTTCACCGATGTCATGAAATCGATACCCTCGATCCCGGAGAGGGAGTCCTCAAGGATTTGCGTCACCTGTGACTCCATGATCGAGGCGTTGGCACCCGGATAGGTCGTCTTTACCGTGACCACCGGCACATCGATGTTGGGGTATTCGCGAACCGACAAACGGTCATAGGCGATGATGCCGACCAGCACGATAAGCAGATTCATCACCGTCGCCAGTACCGGGCGACGGATGCTGATGTCAGAGAGAATCATTGCGCGGCCGCTCCTTCAGCCTCGCCCGGCTTGTTGAGATTCACCGGGTTGACCGGCGCCCCTGGTCGCAGCTTCATCTGCCCGGCGGTAATCACCACATCCTTCGGTAACAGCCCCTCTGTGACCTGCACCATGGCGTCACGACGAATACCCAGCTTGACCGGCACAATGTCGGCCTTGCCGTCCTTGATGCGATAGATAAGTTGCTGCTTGCCACGGGGCACCACCGCCTCCTCGGGAACGCTGATCGCGTTGTCATAAACCTTCAGTGCCAGTGTCACGCGAGCGAACAGGCCGGGGCGCAGACGCGCATCGCTATTGGGGATCGTGGCACGCAGCAGGATGCTGCGGCCATTGGTATCGATTTTCGGATCGATGGCGTAAACCTCGCCATGAAACGACTCACCGGGGAAGGCATCCAGGTCGATATCCAGTTTCTGCCCGGTTTTCACCGCACCGAGATAGATCTCAGGCACGCGAAAATCGACCTTAATCGGGTCAATGGCTACCACGTGCATCAACGACTGTCCCGGCGTCACTACATCGCCGACACTCACATTGCGCAGACCGGCAATCCCGTCGAACGGCGCCTTCAGGGTCATCTTACTCAGCGCCTCACGCTTGAGCGCCACGCGAGCATCGTTGGCCTCCATCTCGGCCTTGGCCTTGTCCAGATCCGTCTGGGAGGTAACCTTGCGTTTAATCAGCTCCTTGGCACGACGGTAGTTGGCCTCACTCAGATTACGATTGGCGATCGCCTCAGCCAGTTCGGCACGGTACTGGTCATCATCGAGCTGTACCATCGGCTGTCCGGACCTGACCGGCTGCCCCTCCTCGAACAGTATCTTCTCGACCCGCCCCTGCATCTCCGGGCGCAGAACCACCGACTCGTTGGCCCGAAGGGTACCGACCGACTCGATAGAGCGCACCACCTTACCCACAGTCACCGGCTGTGCCTCCACCGGCATGGGCGGCATCTTGCCTTCGCCGGGTCCTGCTGCAGAGGCCGCGGTGAAGACCAGAGTAAGCATAAGACCCACGCAGAGTTTATAGGTACGAATAGGGTTGGCTGTTACCACGCTGTGCTCCTCAGATTGGCCGGGGTGGGGAAGGTCCTGATAACCATAGTGCAAGAGAACAAATAGAACACTCCAGGCACTCTGGGCCCATGTGTACCGTCGTTTAGCTCAGGAAACACCAAGCTTTCTCTCGTGCTACAAGCCGGCTATACTCCTATCTTGACAGCACCCTGTCAATATATCGATTTTACACTTCGCAAACGGGCAGACCATGGGCTATCCAAACAAGCGCGACGCATTGAGTGCACTGATCGATGAGCTTTTCCAGGTCAACGGACGAGTGCTCGCCGAGGGCGACAAACTCAGCGCCGAACATGGCCTGACCGCGGCCCGATGGCAGGTACTTGGGGCACTCTTTTTGGAACAACGGCCGTTGACGGTGGCGCAAATCGCCCGACGCATGGGGCTCCAGCGCCAGAGCGTACAACGCATTGCCGATATTCTTGTGGATCAGGAGATCCTCACCTACTGCCCCAACCCCGAGCACAAACGCGCGAAGCTGGTCGACTTCACCCCCCGTGGACAGGTGACGGTAGAAGAGATGGAGAGACTGCACCACCGCTGGGCCGATAGTATTATCCCGGACTTCAGCCAGGAAGAGCTCGAGCTGGCTGTAGCGGTACTGCAGAAACTGCGGGGGAAACTCGAATAAGCCGCTCCGCCATTTGAAAGCTCCGGGGGCATCCTGTAGGGTTCCAACGCAATAATAACAACCGGGACCCATCGATGGTTATTGCCAGTTTTCTTGCCTTCCTCCTCCTTTTTGTCGTTATCGGCCTGTTCTCCCTCAGAGAAAGAAGAAAAAACAGCAACGATTACCTGCTTGCCGGGCACAACGTCAAACCCTGGCTTGTCGCCCTCTCCGCCGTCGCAACCAACAATAGCGGCTACATGTTTATCGGCATGATTGGCTACACCTACAGTGTCGGCATCTCCTCAATATGGATGATGATCGGTTGGGTCCTGGGGGACTTTATTGCCTCCCTGATCGTGCACCGGCCGGTGCGCGAAATGACAGAACGCCACGGGGTCCATACCTTCGGCGGCCTGCTCAGCCACTGGCATGACACCAACTATTCGGTCCTGCGCTTCATTGTCGGCCTTATCACCCTGGTGTTCCTGGGCACCTATGCGGCTGCCCAGCTCAGTGCTGGCAGCAAGGCACTGCATGTCCTTTTCGATTGGCAGCTCTACTCCGGCGCACTGATCGGTACGGTTATCGTCCTGCTCTACTCCTTTGCCGGCGGTATCCGCGCCTCGATCTGGACCGATGCGGCACAGTCGATCGTGATGATCATTGCGATGTCCATGATGCTCTACACCACGGTGGATAACCTGGGTGGTCTGGCTGGCTTTACCCAGCAACTCAATCTGGTGGATAGCGGCTACCTCTCGCTGATGCCACAGGATATGAGCTACGGCCCGCTCATCGGTGGTCTGGGTTTCATTCTCGGCTGGTTCTTTGCCGGTTTCGGGGTCGCCGGGCAACCCCACATCATGGTCCGCTTTATGACCATGGACAAGCCGGAAAACATCACCCGGGTACGACTCTACTACTACAGCTGGTTTACCCTGTTCTTCGGTATGACCATCGGCGTTGGTCTGGCTGCACGGGTGTTGCTACCCGAAGCGGATAACTTCGATGCCGAACTGGCACTGCCCATGCTGGCCCAGGAGCTGCTGCCCCCCTATCTGGTCGGCATGGTGCTGGCGGGCATCTTTGCGGCCACCATCTCTACCGCCGACTCGTTGATCCTCAGCTGCTCGGCCTCGCTGACACGGGACTTTCATCATCAGAGGGTCGATCACTACCTTGTTACCAAGGGCGGAACCGTGGTCATCAGCCTGCTGGCCCTGGGCATTGCGCTGATGAGCGACAAGAGCGTCTTTGCCCTGGTACTGGATGCCTGGGGCGTGCTGGGTGCTGGCTTTGCGCCGTTATTGACGGTCTATGCCCTGGGTCGACGACCGACCCAGTCGCTGGCCATCGCCATGATGGTTGGCGGCATCGCGATGGTCTACGCCTGGCCCTACCTGGTACCCGGCCTGACCTATGCTGTGGCACCGGGTATCCTCACCGGCTTTGTGATCTACTTTATCGGCGGCCGAATGGGCATGGTCGAGACAAATCCATGAGGGGAGAGATATCCCCTCATTTTCCCCTCTCATTACGGAATTTTGCGACCCAATCGACCAAATTGCCCGCTTAGCTGCCCTATAATCAAAGTGTTATTAAGATAGGGTTCGTGCCTGTGGCTATTCTGATTCAGTACAAAAACAATGTTGCCGGAGTGAAAGTTGCCATCGACAGCGATAGCTTTCGCATTGGCCGCAGTGAAGAGAATAACCTGTGTATCAATGACCAGTTATCCAGTCGCGAACATGCCGTGATCGAAATACTGAAAAGCCAGAACGATAACGACAGAACCGAGTACGTCATCCGCGATCTGGAGAGCACCAACGGCACCTACGTCAACCACAACCCTATCACCTCACACCTGCTGGTTGACGGCGACATGATTCGTATCGGTCAGACCTTCTTCAAGTTTGCGGCACAGCAGCGGGAAGAGAATCCGGACAATACCCGCATTCTTAAAAAAAGTATTATCCCGGGCGTCTACTATACCGCCGACAAGGACAAAAAGTAGCCTCACTCCCCCGCCCCTCTGTTGCTGATTTCTCCTTCGTTAGGGCGTTGAATTTTTATGGCAAAGGCAACAGGGCTAACCTATAATTTTCTCCGAACCGAAGAGGTTCAACTCGCTGCAGATTATGGCAGTGGTCGTTTAAGGCGTTACCCTTCTGCGTTACCTCCTGAACACCCTACCTCATGACCTGCATGCGCACCTCATGTTAATCGATAATCGTAAGGTACAGGAATTATGGCTACAGGCACCGTAAAGTGGTTTAACGACTCGAAGGGGTTTGGTTTCATTGCCCAGGATGACGGCGGTCAGGACGTGTTCGTTCATTTCAGCGCGATTCAGGGCTCGGGCTTCAAGAGCCTGGCAGAGGGGCAGAAAGTGAGCTTCGATATCCAGGATGGTCCCAAGGGCCCTCAGGCCAGCAACGTCGTTCCCGAATAAGCCCGGGCAAACGCAAGCAAAACCCCGCCATGGCGGGGTTTTTTGTGGCCGGAATACACTGCTATTTTTTCTTCTCTTTCTTTTTCTTCTTGCCCTTCCCCTTCTTTTTCCCCTTTTTCTTTCCGCTCTTCTTCTCCTTATCCCCGGTTTTATCCTTCTTCTTTGTGTGACCTTTACGCTTTTTCTTATTTTCTTTCTTTCCTGCGGTCTTCGGCTCTGTCTGCACCTCGGCCAGCAACTGTGCTGATGCCGCCTCCATGACCTGCCTTGCTCGGTTTTCGCCAAACCCGGGCGCGTTTGCCAGCACAGCCACCCCGGCTGCCAGCAATGCCTCAATTGAATCGATTCCCTGTTCTTTCAGGTAGGCCTCGGTTTTTGCTCCAATACCGGCGATGTGTATGACGGCTCTCTTCATCTCCTGCTTTCCCGATTTATGGCTACACTACCAATAGTAGCTGATTGGCCAATGAACGCCCGCTAACGCTGGGTCAATGACAAAAAGGTGACAGAGGCAACATAAAAGTCACCCAAAGTGCGAACCCCATCTATTGTGGTTAATCCCCGGTCTGTCCATTATTAGGCGCGGGCCAATAAGCCGTGCAACGGAGTTGCCTCAACCATGACAACCAACCTGGAAGATGAAAACCTCAATTTGCGTCGCCAGCTGAAAGCCTTCGTCACTCAGGCTCGGGTGAATGAGGAGAAGCTGCAACGCTTTAATGAGCAGGAACTCAAACTCATCAGCGCCACCTCGCTGGCTGAGCTGGTGACCTTGATACTGCATCACTACCCCCAGACTTTTCAGCTGGACTGCATCACACTACACCTGTATGACCCGGAATATGAACTGCTGCGGATCATTGAAAATGCCGGGTTAATGCTAGAGGAGACGCCCGGACTAATCATCGAAACGGAGCTTTCCGCATTGCAGGACACGTTTGCTGATATCCCCCGACCGCGGCTTGGAAGTTACTGTGAACAGGAACATCGGCACTATTTCCCCTCACCGCCTCAACCAGTCCGCTCTTGCGCCCTGTTACCACTAATACGTCGCGGTGAGCTCATCGGCAGCTTGAACCTGGGCAGCTACCAGCAGGAACGTTTCCTCCAAGGAAGTGGCACCGACTTTCTGGAACGCTTGGCGGCAATCGTGGCAATCTGTCTGGAAAACTGTGCCAATCAGCAACGTCTGCAGCAAATGGGGCTAACGGATCCGCTGACACGTATCCATAACCGCCGCTATTTTGATCAGCGACTGCAGGAGGAGGTGGCAACGGTCAACCGCACAGGGCAACCATTGAGCTGCATGTTTATCGATATCGATCACTTCAAGCAGATCAATGACACGCTGGGACATCAGGCAGGTGATCAGGTGTTACGGGAACTGGCAACGCTTGTTAACCGAATGCTGCGCCATAACGATGTCTTCTGCCGCTACGGTGGAGAAGAGTTCGTGGTATTGCTTCCAGCCACCGCGCCGGATGAATGCCACCAACTTGCAGAGCGGATACGCCACCTCATCGAACAGCACCGGTTTGTGCTCACACCCGGCGATAGCCTTGGGGTCACCATCTCAATCGGCATAAGCTGCCTGGAGACCCCGCATTCGAGCGAAGTGGCCGCCGAGCCGTCAACGGAACTGCTCGCCGCGGCCGATCAGGCCGTTTACCGGGCGAAAACACAAGGTCGAAATCGGGTTATTACACAGGCCTTGCCACCAATGACGTCCGGATAAGCGCGACAAATTGGTGCGCTATACTATCATGCAAATACACTCTCAAAAGGAGGCTATACCCATGAACAAACAACTACCTATCATTGCTGCCACCCTCGCGCTGGCAGCCGGCACCGTTTCGGTTACCGCCATTGCGGCGCAAAACGGCCCTGGTGGCGCCAACCAACCTTCTATGCAGAACGGCTCTGCAATGAAGGGCATGGAGGGTGCCAAAGGCAACAAACAGAAGCGTACTGAAAAAATGGAGATGGAAGGTGAAACCTCCGGTCAGGGCGATATGGACCGGGAGATGGATAGAGAGCGAGACCGGGAAGAGAAGATGGATGCGGAGGGAAAACCTGGTCTTGAAAAACAGCGTGAGAAAAAAATGGAGCAGGAGCAAAAGGAGCTTGGTAAAGGCTCGGAACAGGGACAGGAGTCCCGGGAAAAACGTCGTAAATGGTGGCGCTTCTGGGAGTAATGACTACCTGCGCTGCCTGGCACTGAGGCCAGGCAGCGCAGTTACAGCTAGTTGTTAAACCCCTCGATAAAATCATCCACACCGTCAGCCCCCTCCTTGGCCAGACAACTTACCTTGTCCGTAGCACAACGTGCACGACAACCAGCCTCTTTCACATCCGAATTGAAATGGCGCACGCTACACCAGGTACTGCAGACCTTACCGTTCAGATCGCATCCCCCCCATAACGGTACCGTTGCCAGCGCAACGACGATAACCGCAGCGGCAATAAGAATCTTTTTCATAGCCTGATTCTGTCCTTTCTACTGTTTGGATAGGGATACCGATTATAACAGTTCAACACCGACAATCCGCTAGCCCTGCCGCGGTATTTTCTGCTGCAAATAGCGTCTCAGCCTCTCCTTCTCCCCCCTGGTCTGCTCATAAATCATGTCCGCCTTGTAGAACTCCAGCACACGAACATTTTCGATTTCCGGTTTGAGGTAGATATCCGGTTCACGCAGTCTGCGTTTTTCCCGCATGATGGAGGCCTGCATGATCTGAAAGGTATTAAAGCTGGTTTCAAAATAGCCCGGATGGTCATCATCTGACGGGGTTCTCACCCCCAATACGTCAACCGCAATCACCACGTCACAATCATCGAACAGCAGGTCATAGGGAACAGGGTTAACCAGCCCACCATCAACCAAAACCCGGTTATCGTAATGTACCGGCTCAAATAAACCGGGGATGGCAATACTGGCATTAACCGCCGTTAGCAGATTCCCCTCGCTGAAATGCACCGGTTCCCGACTCCAGAGGTCCGTTGCAACCACGCTAAGCGGGATTGCAAGCTGCGAGAAACGATCAACCCCGAGCTGTCGATGCAGGTATTTCATGAAGGCACTGGCATCGACCAACCCACCGTTACCCAAACGCAACTCTATAAAATCGAACCACTGGGCCACATCTTCCGAGAAAAGGGAGTCAAGCCAACTCTCATTGTCGGACACAGTCAGACGATCGACGATAGCGCGAATATCCTTGCCACTCTTACCTGCCGCATAAAGTGCCCCGATCACAGCCCCGATGCTGCACCCGGCAATATGGTGGGGACGCAGTTTAAGCTCATCAAGCACCTCAAGCACCGGTATATGTGCCAGCCCCTTGGCCCCCCCGCCACCCAGGGCGAGCCCGATCCGAGGTGCCTCTCCCCGTCTGCCACAGCTACTCAATAACGATGTGGCAATGACCCATTTAAGAAAATCACGCCGTCTCATACGGTCGCACTGCCCCCTTCTTCCCACTCGGCTACGTCGCGAACACCTCGCCCCTTTAACACCTGCACTGTAAACGCTATGCCCCCTAATGCCCAGCAATGCATCCTGCAACAGGGTGAACGGAATACCGCAATACGTTTCCCACTGTGACAACAGACACTTCAACAAAACTTTAGTCATTACAGGATATCTTGCCAGCACGCTGGCATTACCCGAGTCAAATGCTAGGCTTAAAGTGTTTAAATAATAGCTGCTGCCACCCTCGAAGCTCGGATGGCAGGAAACGGCTAAGCGCCGTCCAACTGAACATTGGCAGAATCACTGCCGTTACAGGGGGGCCTCTACCATGGAACATCGCTGCACACTCCTTATGAGTGAATTCGTTACCCATGATGTGAAGCGCTTCGTGCTTGAGCGCCCTGCCGGTTTTAGCTTCGAGCCCGGACAAGGCGTTGAGTTAGCCATCGACAATGACCAATGGCGCGATGAGGGTCGCCCCTTTACCCCTACCTCTCTACCGCAAGACAGAATCCTTGAATTTACGATTAAGGCCTACCCGGAACACCACGGTGTGACCGAGCAGCTGCATCGTTTAAAGGCGGGTGACAAACTCTTAATGTCAGACCCGTTTGGCACCATTAACTACACCGGCCCTGGGGTATTTATTGCCGGTGGTGCCGGCATTACCCCGTTCCTCTCTATTTTGCGAATGCTTGAAACTACAGGCGAAGTGGATGGCAACAGCCTGCTTTTTACCAATAAATCACCGAAAGACATTATCTGTGAGAAAGAACTGAAACAACTACTCGGGGAGCGAGCCCGTTTCATATGCAGTCATGAGGATGATTGCCGCTGTAGCGCTGGTCGCATTGACAAGGCGTACCTGGAAAAATCCGTCCACGATTTCTCGCAGCACTTTTACGTTTGTGGCCCTCCGCCTTTCGTTGAGGCGATCAACGAGGCACTGGTCGAACTCGGTGCATCACCCGAGGCGGTAGTATTTGAACGTTAGTAATGAGCCTGGAACGACAGCGTGTATATGAGTTACCCGGGCAAAAGCGTCCTTGCGATGTTGGTTGATCGTATATGGCCACGCGGAATAAGCAACCGCGCGTTGGGCCATGTAGAGCACTTACGCGAACTGGCCCCATCCACCGAACTTCGTATATGGATCGGACACGGAGAGTCCCACTGGCAGGAGTCTAAGAAACGCTACAAGCAGGAGCTACAGGGGCATAGCGAGACGCTGTCGCACTGACGTCAGCCGGCAACGCAGGAGCTCCTTACTTTACGCTATGGCGAAAAAGATACTGAGTACAACCAGGCAGTTGTACTCGAATCACTGATAGGTAACACGCCGGAAGGGCATGAAAGCTACCCCCCTGCTCGTTTTGTCTTTCATAGTAAAAATACATACCCATGGAATTAGACTGGAACTCCGGGTGAGTCGGAAAAGGTAATCATCACTAATTACTCGCAGCTGTTACGTTTTCGGGGGACTCGGCGGTACAGGCAAGGGATTCAAATTTATCTGCCCAACGCAGCAGTTCGTGTTTGAGGTGAGAAAGCTGCTCTTCATTCATGCTGGCAGCCACATCCGCCAACATATCCAAGGTTATGGATTTGCGCTGAAAATACACCTCACGGTGGTGCATAGACCAGAGTGTCTCCGGCTCGAC
>JBEPXU010000038.1:0-11660 GCA_041641735.1 Ectothiorhodospiraceae bacterium | reverse complement strand
CGCGGGATCTCTAATCTGGAATCGCGACGGGAACCATCGCTCCCACAGATTAACCAGACCTGTGCCCGTCCTGTGGGAGCGGTCGACCCGGCCGCGATTGAGGGGCGGAATAATCGCGACGGGGACCGTCGCTCCCACAGATTAACCAGACCTGTGTCCGTCCTGTGGGAGTGGTCGTCCCGGCCGCGATTGAGGGGCGGAATAATCGCGAAGGGGAGCGTCGTTCCTACAGGTAAACCAGGCCTTTGCTCGTCTGGTGGTAGCGATCGTCATGGCCGCGATTGGGTTGCATAACCGCTTCTGGCCCCAATATCTGAGGTAATTCCATTTTTACGGCGACGGGAGTGCACAGACCGCTGGCAATTTTGATCTGACGCATTGTGCTGTCGGGCTGGTTTGTGCATTATTTCGAGCCAATTTATCAATATTATTAAAGGGGTTGTTGTGCAATGAGTCGTTCCGCCAAGGCAACGGGCACACCGTTTTCCGATCTGCTGGAGGTCCTGCCCGATGGTTCGCCGCGGGTCTTCGCCGATGTCCACCACCTGCAGGAGTTGCTGCAGCTGGATGCCGAAGAGGTGCTGGAGCGGTTCAAAAAGGACCAGGTGGCCGATTTTAAGAAGGTGATCCGGGAGCTGGAGGACGAGAATAACCCCCTCTATCGGCAGTTTGCTGACCTCAAGGCGATTGCAGAGAAGGACCCGGGTAACCCCTTTACCGAAACGGCCCTGTTCAATCCCCGTGAGCTGGAGCGGATGTTCCTCGAGCTGCACGACCATGTGATGGGACATCCGGTCTGGCGACACCCCTTCTTCGTGCGAGTTTTCAATGGCGATGTCACACAGGAACAGCTGACCCGTTTCGCGCTGCAGTATTTCAACCAGGTTAAGAACACTCGCCAGTGTGTTGCCCTGGCACTCGGTCGTTTCTCCGGTGTGATGGCGATGCCCTACGGTCAGCTCAATGAGCGTGTCTCGGAACTGTCCCAGATTGTACTGGCCCAGCTGGTGGCGGATGAGTACGGTGTCGGTAGCCATGAGGTGGAGGACTACCCGACCCTGGGCAGCCTATTCGATTCGCAGACCCACATCGTTATGTACCGCAAGATCTTTGAGGGCCTCGGCGTGCCCTTCGAGGAGCAGGATCAGCCGATGCTGCATGGGGTAGCAGATAATGTGCTGATACAACGTTTGGTGGCCGGTGATGAGGCCTTTAGTAACCTTGAGGCCCTCTCCTCGGTCGGCCTTGGTATGGAGTGGGGAGTGCCGGAATTCTTCTCCCTTATCCTGGGTGGCATGATCCGTTTTGCCTGGCAGAACGATGTGAAGCTGACCCGCGAGCAGCTGCTGGTGTTCGTTGCCCACGTGCAGTACGACGTGCTGCATGCTATTTCGGTAATGTTGGTGACCAGTTTCTACTCCCGTGATGAAGAGGCGCTGAAGCGCATCAAGGGAGCGACCAATATGCTGATGTCGGGCCGCTACGCCATGATGACCGAGATGTACCAGCATGTCTTTGATGAGTCCTGCCCGTCACTGAATGAGCTGGATCTGGATGCCGCCTACCACATCGGTGACCGGCGCATCGAGGAGGCCCTGTTGAAGGCCCGTGCCAAGGTTGCGGACGGACGCGTGGTCGATGCCGAGGTATACCGAAACAGCAAGACGATGCCGTTCATCTTTGCCGATAACAGCCAGTGAATCTCTGTTCTGCCACCGGTTACTGCCGGTGGCATTAAGCTGGAATAACAGCCATTTTCCAGTAAAGTCCTCGCATCTCCTGCCTCTTTCGCAGGTAGCCCCTTTATGCCACGCAACGTCTATACCTAGTTGATTTGTCAGGAATTTATCTGTTTTCCTCAACAGTATGAAAATTTCCCAGTTCTTGCTATTTTCAATGTTGAGAAACAACAAAGTGCTATCGAGGAGGGTGGAAGATGCTTAATCGCGTGGAACCCGAGGTAGGGCAGTGGTACCGCAGTGAAACGGGCGCGGTTTTTGAGGTTGTCGCTCTGGATGAGCAGGAGGGGATGGTTGAAATCCAGTATTTTGATGGCGCCATCGAGGAGCTGGACACGGAGACCTGGTATGCCCAGATGCTACAGCCTGAGGCCGAGCCTGAGGACTGGTCCGGCCCGTTCGATGACCTGGTGGCGGACGACTTCGGTGATACCGAGCAGGTTAAGCATCCCGAGGATTTGGTTAATCCGATAGAGACGCTGGACTGGGAAACGAAAGAGGATTAGTGAGCACGGTAGCGGCTATTTATCCTTCTCACTTTCCTTCTCCTCCTCATCATCACCCTCCTTATCCTTGTGGTGGTCGCCGAAGTGTTGGCGAATGAGCGCCATTTCCTTTAACCGTGCCTGGACCTTACCGTTCAGGCTCTCTTCCGGGTAGTTACCGTCACTGTCTGGCGTGCCGGCCTCCATACCGGTGAGCAGCGACAGGGCCTCATCTACCCCCTCTACAGCGTAAATACGGAATTTGTTCTCCTTAACGGCCTTGACCACGTCCGGGTGCAACATCAGGTTTTTGACGTTGCTCTGCGGGATGATGACTCCCTGTTCGCCATCCAGTCCCCGTTCGTGGCAGACCTCATAGAAGCCCTCGATCTTTTCGTTGACCCCGCCGATCGGTTGTACTTGTCCGTGCTGGTTGACCGAACCGGTCATGGCAAAGGATTGCTTGATGGGCACCTCTGCGATGGCAGAGAGCAAACAGCAGAGTTCTGCCAGTGAGGCACTATCCCCTTCAATCCCGCCGTAATTCTGCTCGAAGACCAGGCTGGCGGAGAGAGACAGTGGGTGCTTCTGTGCATAGCGCGAGGCGATAAAGGAGGAGAGGATCAACACCCCCTTGGAGTGGATCGGACCGCTCATCTCCACCTCGCGCTCGATGTCCACGACGCTGCCCTCGCCGATGTGTACCGTGGCGGTAATACGTGAAGGCTGCCCGAACATGTAGTTGCCGAGGGTCAGTACCGACAAACCGTTGACCTGACCGACACGGCCACCCTCGCTGTCGATGAAAATATCCCCCCGCTGGATGGCCTCCTGAATGCGTTCCCGCACCCGCGAGGAGCGGTAGCTCTGTTCATCGATGGTGTGGCGGATATCCTCGCCATGGACGACCTCGCGGCCATCCTGGCGGGCCCAGTAATCGGATTCGCGCAGCAGGTCAGCAATGGAGCGCATGTGCGTGGTGAGCTTCTGCGAGTCCTCCACATGGCGCGAGGCGTAATCAATGACCTGGGCGACAGCATCGCGGTGGAACGGCAGTAACTCCTCCTTGCGAACCAGGGTGGCGATCATTCGTGCCAGCAAGCGGTTGTTTTCATCATTGCGTTCAATGCGTTCCTCAAAGTCGGCCTGGACCTTGAACAGTTCGCTGAAGTCCGGATCGTACTCCTCAAGCAGATAGTAGAGCCTGCGATCACCGAGGATCACCACCTTGATATCGAGTGGGATCGGTTGGGGCTCAAGTGAGACGGTGCTTGCCAGACTGAGCATCTTTTCCAACGGTTCGATATTGATCTGGCTGGCATAGAGAGAGCGCTTGAGCCCTTCCCAGGCGTAGGGGTTGGTGAGCAGCTTATGGGCATCAACCAGCAGATAGCCCCCATTGGCCTCGTGCAGGGCGCCAGGCTTGAGCAGGGTAAAGTCGGTCACCAGGTTACCGAACTGGGCCATATGCTCGGCCCGGCCCACCAGATTCAGGTAGGTGGGGTTGTCCAGGTAGATCACGGGTGCCCCATCGCCGCGGTTATTGAGCACCAGGTTGTTGACCTTGTAACGATGCAGGCTTTTGGGATCGGTGGGCTGCTGAGCGTAGGCCTCGCCCGACTCCTCGACTTTAAGGAAATCCTTGACGTTATCGAGGATGTCCTGTTCCACCTCATTGAGGTATGTGAGTACCTGCGGGTACTCTTCATAGCGTTTTTTCAGTTCGTCGATCAGGTGGCCGACGGCATTCATCGCCATCTCACGGTTGAGTGTCTTGACCTTCTCCCGGGTCTCCTTGCGCCACTGCGGGATACGCTGAATGATGGTCTGCAGTTTCTCCTGGAGTGCCGCGACGATCTTCTCCAGCCGCTCCTGCTCATCCTTGGGTAGTTTTTCGAACTCCTCGGGGCTGACGACCTCATCATCACGCAGGGGAGCGAAGGCGAATCCACTCGGGGTACGGAACAGTTTGACCTTCTGTTTGCCGGCCTCATCAGCCAGTTCGCCGAATGCCTGTTCCTGCTGCTCTTTTAACGCCTCTTCAAGGGCCTGTATCTGATTTCGATACTCCTCGCTTTCGAAGGTGGCGGGAAGTGCTGTGGAGAGCTCCTCAATAAGCTGCTCCATATCCTGGCTGAGGCTGTGGCCCATACCATGCGGCAGTTTCAGTGCGCGAGGTCTGTGTGGCTGGTCGAAATTATTGACGTAGCACCAGTCCGCTGGCTTGGTCTGAGCGGCCGCTTTTTGCTCAAGGTACTGCCGGACCATGCTGTGCTTACCGATACCGGAGGGACCCATGACATAGAGGTTATAGCCCTCGCGCTGGATACCAATACCGAAGTGAACCGCTTTGACCGCGCGATTCTGGCCGATGATATCGGTCAGGTCTTCAAGCTCGGCGGTGGTCTCGAAACCCAGCTGTTCAGCCTTGCAGGCGTTGGTCAGCGTGTCGGCCGGGAGTTGCTTGGGTGCTGTCATGCCATTCCTTTATTGCTTTTGTTCGCGGTGTTCAGGTTATTCGTTGAGCTGGAGGCGGCCGGCCCAGTCGCGAGCGAATTGCCAGGCACTGCGCCCGCTGCGTGTGCCGCGTGCCTGCGCCCAGCGTAATGCCTCACTTTGCACTTCCTCGCCGAATGACTCTACTCCCAGTTGTCGCAGCCAGTAACGGACGATGCTCAGGTATTCATCCTGATTGAAGGGGTAAAACGAAAGCCACAGCCCGAACCGTTCCGAAAGGGATATCTTCTCTTCGGTGCTATCGCCGAGATGCAGCTCGGTGTCGACCACCTTCGCCTCCTGGTTTTCGCTCATGTATTCCGGCACCAGGTGGCGCCGGTTGGAGCTGGCATAGATTAGGACATTCTCGGGCGCGGCCTCGAGAGAACCGTCCAGGGCCACCTTTAGGGCCTTGTAGCCGGGATCGCCCGCTTCGAAACTGAGGTCGTCACAGAAGAGGATAAACCTTTCCGGGCGATCCCGCAGCAGCGAGACAATCCCGGGCAGATCGATAAGCTCACGGCGGTCAACCTCGATCAGGCGCAGGCCATCGTTACTGAATCGTTGCAACAGGGCTTTGATCAGTGAGGACTTGCCGGTACCGCGGGAGCCCCACAGCAGGGCATTATTGGCGGGAAGACCGCGAGTAAACTGGTGGGTGTTACGGAGTAGCAACGCCTTCTGGCGGTCGATGCCCTGCAGGTCGTCGAGATTGAGGGTGTGTGGCTGGGCGATGGGCTGCAGGGTTCCGCCTTTTTGCTCCCGTTGCCAGCGGTAGGCAATGGCAGACCAGTCGACAGGTTCGGGTGGGGAGGGGAGTTGTGAGGCGAACTGTTCCAAAAGCCTCTCGGCCTTAGAGAGAATTTCCTGTAGCCGCTCGTCCATAGGTTTTGTCACCCGGGTGAAAGGTTAAAGGTGAAAGGTCAAAGGCGGAAAATCTCTGTCACCTTTTTCCTTTCACCTTATACCTGTTATCAGGCCAGTTTCCTGTATTTGATGCGATGCGGTTGGATCACTGCTTCCTCGCCCAGACGACGCTTCTTGTCATCCTCGTATTCGGCGAAGTTGCCTTCGAACCACTCCACATGGGAATCGCCCTCGAAGGCGAGAATGTGGGTGGCAATACGGTCGAGGAACCAGCGGTCGTGCGAGATCACCACGGCACAGCCAGGGAACTCCAGCAGCGCCTCTTCCAGTGCCCGCAGGGTTTCCACATCGAGATCGTTGGTCGGTTCGTCGAGCAGCAGCAGGTTGCCGCCGGAGGAGAGCAGCTTGGCCATGTGCAGACGGTTGCGCTCACCGCCTGAGAGGTCCCCGACACGCTTTTGCTGGTCCGAGCCGCGGAAGTTGAAGCGGCCGACATAGGCGCGGGAGTTAATCTGGAAATCGCCCACCATCATGTTATCCAGACCATCGGAGACCTCTTCCCAGACGGTCTTTTTCGGGTCGAGATCGTCGCGGCTCTGGTCCACATAGGCCAGCTTGACGGTATCGCCGACATTCAGCTCGCCGGAATCCGGGGTTTCCTGACCTACCAGCATACGGAACAGGGTGGTTTTACCGGCGCCGTTGGGGCCGATGACGCCAACGATACCGCCGGGAGGCAGGCTGAAGCTGAGATCATCGAACAGCAGTTTGTCACCGAAGGCCTTGGTGAGATTCTCCGCCTCAACCACCTTGTCACCCAGACGCGGACCCGGCGGGATAAACAGCTCATTGGTCTCGTTGCGCTTCTGGTGTTCCTTGGAGGAGAGCTCCTCGAAACGGGCCAGACGGGCCTTGGATTTGGCCTGGCGCCCCTTGGGGTTGGAGCGGACCCACTCCAGCTCCTGTTTCATCGCCTTGATATGGGCCTGCTCGGACTTCTTCTCCTGCTCCAGGCGCTTCTCCTTCTGCTCCAGCCAGGAGGAGTAGTTGCCCTCCCACGGGATGCCGTGGCCGCGGTCCAGTTCCAGGATCCAGCCGGCGACGTTATCGAGGAAGTAGCGGTCGTGGGTAACGGCCACGACTGTGCCTTCGTATTCGTGCAGGAAGCGCTCCAGCCAAGCCACCGACTCGGCGTCCAGGTGGTTGGTCGGCTCGTCCAGCAGCAGCATGTCGGGTTTTTCCAGCAGCAGTTTGCACAGCGCCACGCGGCGGCGCTCACCACCGGAGAGTTTGCTCACATCCGCTTCCCAGGCCGGCAGGCGCAGGGCATCGGCGGCGACCTCCAGGTGGCGGTCGATGTTGTGGCCGTCGGTGGCCTGGATGATGTTCTCCAGCTTGCCCTGTTCGGCGGCCAGGGCATCGAAATCGGCGTCCGGCTCGGCATAGGCAGCGTAGACCTCATCCAGGCGCTTGAGTGCATCCTTCACCTCACTGACAGCGAGCTCGATATTGCCGCGCACATCCAGACTCTCGTCCAGCTGCGGCTCCTGCGGCAGGTAGCCGATGTTGATGCCGGACTGTGGCCGGGCCTCACCTTCGATCTCGGTGTCGATGCCGGCCATGATGCGTAGCAGGGTCGATTTACCCGCGCCGTTGAGGCCGAGCACGCCGATCTTGGCGCCGGGGAAGAAGGAGAGGGAGATGTCCTTGAGGATTTCGCGTTTCGGTGGGACGACCTTCGAAACACGGTTCATGGTATAGATGTATTGAGCCATATTCTCCACACATTTTTTGCACTCGAATGCGGGCATTATACGGGCTTAGCGGCAGCCCATACAAAGTAAATACACTCCCACGGTTCTTGGGGGAAAAGGCTTGTTTCCCATGGCCGCCAGGAATAGGATGGAGCGATGAATATTCCGGATGATGCCGGTCTGACTTTGACGGTTTGATAGTGGAATGAGTGAAAGACTGCAAATACTCCTGCTGGAAGGCTCCGATGACGATGCTCAGCGTGTGATAGACGTTGTGCAGAATGGTGCTTTAGCGGCAGATATCCATCACCTTCATGCGGGCAGCGAGCTGCAGGTTGTGCTGGAGCAGCGGCAGTTTGACATTATCATCACCAATTTCCAGCTCAAGGATATCTCCGCCCTTGATATCCTGGCGCTGGTGCACCGACTGGTGCTGGACCTTCCCGTGATTGTGCTTTCCGATGGTATCGGGGAGGAGCTGGCAGTGACGGTGATGCATGCCGGGGCCCACGACTTTATCACCAAGGCCAATCTCAGCCGACTCGTACCCGCCATCGAGCGTGAACTCGAAGAGCTTACTATCCATCGCCAACATCGTGCTGCGGAGATGGCGCTGCGTGAGAGTGAGCAGCGTTTTCGCCAGTTGACGGAGAATATCGGTGAGGTCTTCTGGTTACTCGATGCCCAAAGCGGAGAGGTCATCTACCTGAGTCCGGCCTTTGAGGATGTTTGGGAGCAGCCGGTCGCACGAATGCAGGAGAATCCGGATTTTCTGCTCGAGACCGTTCATCCCGAGGATTATCACCGGGTTCAAAGAGCACTGAAAAAAGAGGGGTGGCAGGGCTTCAAGGACGAATACCGGATCGTGCTGCCTGACGGGGATATTCGCTGGATCAATACTACCTCCTTCCCCATTCGCAATGACCAAGGCCAGGTCTATCGTGTCGCGGGATTATCCATCGACGTCAGCGAGCGCAAGCGACTGGCCGAGGAGCGGGAGATGCTGTCGCGAGCGCTGGAGCAGTCTGCGGATGCCGTAATGATTACCGATGCCACCGGCGAGATTGTGTATGTTAACACGGCATTCGAGGAGGTCAGCGGTTATCGCAGTAAGGAGGTCATGGGGCGCAACCCCAACTTTCTCAAATCCGGATTTCAGGATGATGCGTTTTACGCCACGGTATGGAAGAACCTTTCCAACGGCATCCCTTTTACCGATATTTTTATCAACCGTCGCAAGGACGGTGAGCTCTATTATGAGGCCAAGACCATTACACCGGTGCGAGGGAGCGGCGGCGAGCTGACTCACTTTATATCGACCGGTAAGGATATTACCAACCGCCTCAAAACCCGGCAGCGGCTACAGAAACTGATCCACTATGATGCCGTGACCGGACTGGCCAATCGGTTCCTGTTGCAGGAGCGCATGGAACAGACCATTCTCCAGGCACAAAGCCGTGGAGGAAGCTTTGGGGTGATGTATATCGGTCTTGAGCTATCCGAGCTTTTGGGTGACATACAACCGAAAAAACTCGTTGAGCGGTTGTTGCATCAAGTTGCACAGCGCCTGACCGAGGGGACACACACCACGGTCACGGCAGCAAGATTAGGTCAAAATGAGTTTGTCCTGTTGCTGAAGGATGTATCCCAGCGTGCTGAGCTTGAGGAGGCGGCCAAGGCGTTACTGATCTCTTTTATTGAACCCGTGGCGGCTGACGGTTACGAACTGTTCCTTACCCCTTCCATCGGAATCAGCCTCTTTCCCGGGGATGGCCTGGACAGCGATACGCTGATTCAGCATGCGGAACTGGCAATGAAGCATGTCCGTATTCAGGAAGAGGGGGCTTACGGCTTTTATCAGGTGGGGATGGAGCCCCGTCGGAAGCATCTCAGTAGTTGATTCTGTAGGGTCCCCCACTTTCCTTTGCCCTCCTTTCTGACTGCAAGCGCTATCCCTTATAACCGGAGGTTCAGGCCTCTCCTTGCAGGGTGCTCTTCCTGTTATTTCCTGCTGGTCTCCTGAGCGAAAGGCACCGAAGAGCGTTGGGGTATTGAAATTTTACAGTCATTCCCCCACAGTGTACTTTAATGTATATTAGGAAACGCTAATATATAGATTCTATGCTAGTATCCTTAAAAATTAAGCGGATAGGGGAATATCCATGCGCGTGATGCGACAGTTTTCCTGGGGCTTCCTGGGGCTTGCCTTTTCTCTCACAGCATCGGCGGCAGACCTCGCCTCCCTTGAGCGTGCCGAGGCTGTCGAGAAGGTGGTCGACAGGGAGCAGGTCGTTGATGCGGTCATCGAAGCGGTCAATAAAAGTACTGTCTCATCTCAGACAGCGGGGCGTATTACGGAGGTCCTGGCCGATGTGGACGATTATGTGCAAAAGGGGGCTGTCATTGTCCGTTTTCGTGACAAAGAGCAGCAGGCTGCCCTGAAGGCAGCCAAGGCGCAGGCCGACGAGGCACAGGCCAACTATAAACGCGCGAAGGACCTGGTTGAGCGTAAGCTGGTGCCCAAGGCTCAGTTCGACAAGGCCGAGGCAGCGTTCAAGGGTGCCAATGCCAAGGTTGAGCAAGCTCAGGAGCAACTGGAACACACCGTGGTGCGAGCCCCCTACAGCGGTATCGTTATGGAGCGCCATGTGGAGCCCGGCGAAACCGCCAATCCCGGCACGCCCTTGCTGACAGGGCTCTCGCTCGAGAGTCTGCGGGCCATTGCAGAAATTCCCCAGTTTCATATCGACAGTGTGCGCAAGATCGGCAAGGCACGGGTGATTATTCCTACCGAGAATGGTCTTAGTGTCGAGGGGACCAAGCTGACCATCAGCCCCTACGCCGACCTCAACTCCCATACCTTTAAGGTGCGTGTCGATCTGCCCCAGGGGCAGCACGGTGTCTACCCGGGGATGTTCGTCAAGGCCGCCTTTGTCACTGGTGAGGAGAGTCGTCTTTTGATTCCGAGCGAGGCGGTGGTTCATCGCAGCGAAGTCACGGCGGTTTATGTCGTCGACAAGACGGGTATCAGCTTCCGCCAGATCCGCGCCGGGCGTCAGCTCAAGGACGGCCATACCGAGGTATTGGCCGGGCTGGATGCCGGTGAAGAGGTGGCGCTGGATCCGATCCGCGCCGGTGTGATGCTCAAGGAGATCCGTGCAGGGAAGGGCTCATGAAAGAGAAATTGGGTATATCGGGCGGCATCGCCAAGCGCTTCCTGACCACCGAGATCACCCCGCTTCTGGCCCTGGTCGGCTTTCTGCTGGGGGTCTTTGCGGTGATGATCACCCCGCGTGAGGAAGAGCCGCAGATCAACGTTACTTTCGCCAACATCTTCATCGCCTACCCGGGGGCTTCGGCCACCGAGGTGGAGCATCTGGTGAGCAGTCCGGCCGAGCAGATCCTCTCGGAGATTGAGGGGGTCAAGCACGTCTACTCGACCTCCCGGCCCGGCATGTCGGTACTGACGGTGCAGTATGTGGTGGGCGAGGACCGTACCGCCGCCATCGTGCGCTTGTATAACGCGATGTTCTCCAAGGGCGACTGGTTGCCGCAGAATCTCGGCGTGAGCCAGCCGATTATTAAGCCCAAGGGGATCGACGATGTGCCTATCGTCACCCTGACCCTGTGGAGCGAGCAGGAGGATGTCGGCTCACACGAATTGCAGCAGGTGGCCCACGCCATCGAGGCGGAGCTCAAGCGGGTCAAGGGTACCCGGGATATCTACACCATCGGCGGGCCGGACCAGGTGGTCCACGTCAAGCTCGACCCGATGCGCCTGGCCGGCTATAACATCGCGCTGCAGGACCTGCGTAACGCCCTGCAGCTCTCCAATGCCACCCGTCCCTCCGGGGCGCTGGTGGGTGACAATCGCGAGATACTGGTGCAGGCGGGCGACTTCCTCGCCGATGTCAACGAGGTCGGTGCCCTGGTGGTCGGTGTCCATGGGGGCAAACCGGTCTATCTTTCCGATGTCGCTGAGGTCAGCCGCGGTGCGGACCAGCCCGAGCAGTACGTCTGGTTCGGCACCGGCCCGGCCGCCGACGGTAAAGGTATCGAAGCGGCAGGCGAATTCCCGGCGGTGACCGTGGCCATCGCCAAGCAGCCGGGCACCAACGCGGTCAATATCGCCAAACAGGTGATCGACCGTTTCGAGGCGCTCAAGGGCACCTTCGTGCCCGACGGCGTCAACGCCACCGTCACCCGCGACTACGGCGCGACCGCCGATGACAAGGCGAAGAAGCTGATTTCCAAGTTGATCTTCGCCACCGTCTCGGTGGTGGCGCTGGTGCTGATCTTCCTCGGCTACCGAGAGGCCT
>JBEPXU010000037.1:0-11943 GCA_041641735.1 Ectothiorhodospiraceae bacterium | reverse complement strand
GATGGTTGGCCTGCTCGTAATCACCCTGATACTTATCACTGCGCTATCCTTCCTCAAACGACCGGGTCAACGTGATCCTGTACTGCGCCTTTATCAGGAGTTTTGCCGCAAGCTAGGTAAGGCGGGCATTGTCTGTCAAAGGGATGAGGGTCCAGACGATTTTGCCCGGCGCGCCTGCCGACAGCGACCTGATTTGGCCCCATCGCTACAGGCCATAAGCGAACACTATATCCGTCTGCGTTATACCCGCTACGCTACCGATGATGACCTGGGCGAGCTGCGGCGCTTGATCCGTTCCCTGCGGGTTTAACCGGCTAAATGGTAACCAGGTTTATTTGCCGATACAGAAACTGGTAAAGATCTTCCCCAGGAGATCATCGGAGGTAACCTCACCGGTGATCTCGCCAAGGGATTGCTGGGCCAGACGCAGCTCTTCGGCAAGCAACTCGCCGCTTCCCTGTTGCAACAGCTGATCACCGGTCACGAGATTCGAATCGGCCCGTTCCAACGCATCCAGATGACGACGGCGCGCCATGTAACTCCCTTCGCCACTACCCTGGTAGCCCATGCTCTGTTCGAGGAATTTCCTTAGCAGGTCGATACCCTCACCGGTCTTGGCGGAAAGACGAATTTCGCTACCCAACTCCCCATCCATTACACCCGGCGGATTACCGCTCAGGTCCGCCTTGTTGCGCACCACGGTGATCGCCAGTCCGTGGGGCAGCCGTTCGAGGATCGATCGTTCCTCCTCAGTGACGCCTTTCGCATCATCCACCAGCAGTAGTAACCGGTCCGACTGTTCTATCTCGCGCCAGGCACGACGGATCCCCTCCTGCTCCACCGCATCGGCACTTTCTCGCAGACCCGCGGTATCGATGATATGAAGGGGCATACCATCCAGGCTGATCTGCTCACGCAATACATCACGAGTGGTGCCGGCGATCTCGGTAACAATGGCCGACTCCTGGCCAGCCAGTGCATTGAGCAGACTCGATTTGCCGGCGTTGGGCAGACCGGCAAGGACTACCGTCATCCCCTCCTTCAGCAGAGAACCCTGCTGTGCCGCTTTTTGAACCGTGGCAAGTGACTCGCGGATCGCATCCAATCGCCGCTGCACCTCCCCATCGGCAAGAAAATCGATCTCCTCCTCGGGAAAATCGATGGCCGATTCCACATACATGCGCAAATCGGTCAATCGCTCCACCAATTCATGGACCCGCGCGGAAAACTCCCCCCGCAGGGAGCGCAGTGCCGAACGGGCCGCCTGCTCGCTGCTCGCATCGATAAGATCGGCAATCGCCTCGGCCTGGGCCAAATCCAGCTTGTCGTTGAGAAAGGCACGTTCGGAAAATTCACCGGGCCGGGCCAGACGCACACCCAATTTTTGCACCAGCGCAAGCAGGCGATCCATGACCACCGGGCCGCCGTGGCCCTGCAACTCCAGTACATCCTCGCCGGTGAAAGAGTTCGGTCCGGGAAAAAAGAGAGCGATCCCCTCATCCAGCACCTCACCGTCGCTGTCGCGAAAGGGCAGATACTCAGCGTAGCGCGATTTGGGGCAGTGCCCCAGAATCGCCACGGCACATTCCCGGCACTTCGGCCCGGAGATGCGCACGATGCCGACCCCACCTCGACCCGACGGGGTAGCTTGCGCTGCAATGGTGTCGTTACTGCTGCTCATGATTGGTCATTATTTCCCAGTATCGCCACTATGTATATCCGACATAGAAAAAGGGCGCCATGCATCGCTGCATCGCGCCCTTTCGCTTTACGCTTAGCGACGACTATTTGTCGCCGATAACCACTCGGGTGATGTAGTACTGCTGGGCAATAGAGAGGGTGTTGTTGACCACCCAGTAGAGCACCAGCCCCGAGGGGAAGAACATGAAGAAGAAAGTGAAGGCGATCGGTAGGATCATCATCACCCGCGCCTGGATCGGATCCAGCGGTGTCGGATTCAGCTTGTGCTGGATAAACATTGTGATACCCATCAGGACCGGCAGCACAAAGTAGGGATCCTTGGTGGAGAGATCCTGAATCCAGAGCATGAACGGCGCCTGGCGCATCTCAACCGACTCGAGCAGCATCCAGTAGAGGGCGATGAAGACCGGAATCTGCACCAGGATCGGCAGGCAGCCGCCGAGAGGGTTGATCTTTTCCTCCCGGTACATCTTCATCATCGCTTCGTTGAGCTTCTGCTTATCGTCGCCGTAGCTCTCCTTGAGCTGTTTGAGACGCGGCTGCAGCTTGCGCATCTGCGCCATCGACTTGTAGCTGGTCTCGGAGAGCTTGTAGAAGGCGGCCTTGATCATGATGGTGAGGATGATAATCGACCAGCCCCAATTACCGAGGAAGTCGTGGATCAACTCCAGCATCCAGAATAGCGGCTTGGCGATCACGGTAAGGAAACCGTAGTCGACGGTCAGCTCCAGACCCTCGGCCACCTCTTCGAGGTGATCCTGTAGTTTCGGACCGACATAAAGGCGGGACTGCATGTTGCCGCTCTGACCCGGTTCAACACGGGTGACCGGCGAGACCATACCGAGGATATAACGGTTCTCGCCCGGCGCCTTGCTGTAGTAATTGGCGCTCTCGTCCTGCGGCGGGATCCACGAAGAGAGGAAGTAGTGCTGGATCATCGCTGCCCAGCCGCCTTCGATGCTACGGTTGAGATTGCTCTCACGCATATCGTCGAATTCGATCTTCTCGTACTTCTCTTCCTGGCTGTAGATGACACCGCCGGTGTAGGTGTAGATGAACATCTTGCTTTCGCCCGGCTCGCCGCGCTGCAGCTGGCGGTACATGTGACCGGCCCAAGTCTCGTTACTGCTGTTGTTCACCTTGAAGGCAACGTCGATGACATAGCTGCCGCGGTGGAAGGTGTAGACCTTGTCGACGCTGACGCCGTTATCGCCCTGCCAAGTAAGGCGCACCTCCAGCGTATCGGCACCGTCGCGCAGGATGTATTCGCTCTTCTGCGCCCGGAACTGCTGGTGGTGATTGGGCGCCTTGCTGTTATCAGCGGGTAGTAGTGCCGCCTGGGCGATATGGAATTTTTTGCCGTCGTCCATCAGGCGGAAGGGTTTCTCGGGCTGGTCCACGGAGACCGGGTAGTTGAGCAGGTCGACCCGGCGGAGGTCGCCGCCGGTGGTGTCGAGCTCAATATCGAAGACATCGGTACGGACATGGATGCGCTTACCGGTGTTGACCGCCTGCACGGCAGGGGCATCGGAAGCGCCGCCGCTCGCTGCGGCGGGGGCCGCGGGAAGGTCCTTGTTACCGCCTTGTGGTGCAGCCGGTACGGCACTGCTACCGGTGCCGTTTTCCGCCTGGGCGGCCGGTGCCTTGGGTTGTCCGTAATCCTCCTGCCAGGCTTGCCACATCATCAGCAGGGTAAATGAGAGTGCTGCTACTAATAAAAGTCTCTGGAAGTCCATGGTTCAGTCTTTTTGATAGAGGTGTTCGGTTCCCGGAACCGGGTCAATGCCTCCCTGGTGCCAGGGATGGCAGCGGGAGATTCGGCGTACACCCATCCAGCTACCACGAATGGGGCCGTGACGAATAATAGCCTCTTCAGTGTAATGGGAACAGGTGGGATAAAAACGGCACTGGCCGCCTACAAATGGGCTCAAAATCAAACGATAGCCCTTGATCAGCAGAATCAGGATTTTTCGCATCGCTTGGCCAACTCTCGCCAATATTTGTCCAGTAGCAACCGCAACTCGCGGCGATTAAGCCTATTAACACCAGGCTTTCCCAGCACTACGACATCAAAGCCGCCGATTATATCCTGATGCAGTCGAAAACTCTCCCTGACCTGGCGTTTAATCAGATTCCGGCCGACCGCCGTTTTGACATGCTTGCGTGAAATTGCCATCCCAAGACGCGGGTGGCCGAGATTATTGATTCTCACCAGAATAGTAAGGCTTTTACCACCTAATTTACTGGCTTTAGCGAAAACCCTTTTGAAATCATCCGGTTTCAGTAACCGAAGACTGCGGGTAAACCGCCCCGATCCCTCAGGATCGGGGGAATTACCAGCAGCGTCGTGCAAGGTAAAGCGATTAAGCTGACAGGCGTGCACGGCCCTTGGCGCGGCGAGCCTTGATTACCTTACGACCACCGACGGTGCGCATGCGAGCGCGAAAACCGTGGGTACGTGCACGTTTGATACGACTGGGCTGAAAAGTTCTTTTCATGACAGCAACGTCCGATTAGCAAATTCAATAAAATCACCCCTTGGTACCGGGGCGGGAAAAGTCGGCCACAATACTGCTTTATCGCCCAATTTGTCAATAGCTTATCGTGCTTGTTTCATACGTTTCCCGGTTGTGGATAACTTTCCACAATGGCTGTAGACTGCACCCTTTCTCCTGTTTCATTCCATCTTTCATTGAGGTAACGCGATGAGCATCGCGCTTTGGAGCCAGTGTCTTGCCCGGCTTGAGGATGAATTAAGCCCACAGCAATACAACACCTGGATCCGTCCGCTGCAGGCGGAGATGGTGGATAATACCCTGCGATTGCTCTCCCCCAACCGTTTTGTGCAGGATTGGGTTACTGAAAGATTTCGCGAGCGTATCCTGGAGATGCTCTTACAAATGAGCGAGGAGGAGCCACCCCACCTGGTCTTTGAGGTGGGCAGCCTTGCACCGAAACTCGTCCCGGAGACACCCAAAGGCCCCGACACTCCCCAGACATCGACTGTCGTACACGGTGCCAAGCCGCAACAAAACGTTAAAAAAGAGGGTCCACAGTCCCGGACCAACCCCAGTTTTACCTTTAACAACTTTGTTGAGGGTAAATCCAATCAGCTAGCCCGCGCCGCCTCAATGCAGGTCGCAGAAAATCCCGGAACAGCCTATAACCCGCTCTTTATTTACGGTGGTGTCGGTCTCGGTAAGACCCACCTTATGCACGCGGTGGGTAATCTCATCATGGAGCGCCAGCCAGGTGCCAAGGTTATCTACCTACATTCGGAACGCTTTGTCGCCGATATGGTCAAGGCCCTGCAACATAACGCCATTAGCGAATTCAAGCGCTACTACCGAACCGTTGATGCCTTGCTTATCGACGATATTCAGTTTTTTGCCGGCAAGGAGCGCTCGCAGGAGGAGTTCTTCCACACCTTCAATGCCCTTCTCGAAGGACAACGCCAGGTCATCCTCACCTGCGACCGCTACCCAAAAGAGGTCCATGGCCTTGAGGAACGTCTTAAGTCCCGTTTTGGCTGGGGACTGACCGTCGCCATTGAACCACCGGAGCTGGAAACCCGTGTTGCCATTTTGATGAGCAAGGCCGCTCAGGCAAATATCGAGCTCCCCCATGAGGTCGCCTTTTTCATTGCCAAGCGAATCCGCTCCAACATTCGTGAGCTGGAGGGGGCATTACGCCGGGTTATCGCCAATGCACACTTTACCGGGCGCCCCATTACGCTCGATTTTGCCAAGGAGGCGCTACGCGACCTTTTGGCTCTGCAGGCAAAACTTGTAACTATTGAAAATATTCAGAAAACCGTCGCCGAGTATTACAAGATACGTGTTGCTGATCTATTATCGAAACGACGTAACCGTTCCATTGCGCGGCCACGACAGATTGCAATGGCGCTGGCGAAGGAGCTAACCAATCACAGCCTGCCTGAGATTGGCGACGCTTTTGGCGGCCGGGACCATACGACAGTCATGCATGCTTGCAAGAAGGTTGTCGAGCTCAAGGAGAGTGACCAGATGATAAGTGAGGATTATGCAAACCTGTTAAGAATCCTGACAACATGATGTGAGAAAGCTGTGGATAAATCGGTGCGAAAATTTTCCACCGATTCTGTGGACAACTTATCCACAGGATATCAGGAAGCTAACCATTCCAGTTATACCTGTGAATAAACTACTTAAGTCTATGAATTATTTATATAAATAAGACTTAACCACAATCATGAGCTGGCCTAATAACAATAACAGGTTTTATATATATACATATATAATATAGTAAACGGGATGTGTTGAGATGAAATTCAGTATCACGCGTGAAGCACTGCTTAAACCCCTTCAAGTAGTAAGCGGCGTTGTCGAGAAAAGACAAACCCTACCGATACTTTCCAATGTATTGGTTAGTATCGAAACAGACCGCCTTACCATGACCGGGACAGACCTTGAGGTTGAACTTACAGCTTCGACCCCTTTGGATAACGCTGAAAGCGGTGAAATAACACTCCCGGCTCGTAAATTCATGGATATCTGTAAAAGCCTGCCGGAAGAGGCGCAACTGGATATCACCATTGATGACACCAAAGCTCTGATCCGTTCAGGGAAGAGTCGTTTTACTCTTGCCACCCTCCCCTCCAGTGACTTTCCTGCTACAGAGAAAGTCACCGGTGCACGTGAATACACTGTGCCGCAAGCAATCCTGAAACACCTTATCGAACAGACGCACTTCTGTATGGCCAATCAGGACGTTCGCTATTATCTCAATGGACTCCTTCTTGAACTGAGACAGGATAACCTGCGGGCGGTGGCCACCGATGGACATCGTCTCGCCCTCTCAGAGGCACATTGCGATATCGTCCCTGGTGATATCAATCAAATCATCCTTCCTAGAAAAGGGGTGATGGAGTTGTCACGCCTCCTCTCCGATAGTGATGATGGATGCCAAATTGAACTTAACTCCAACTTCATACGTCTGGATTTGGGTGAGATTGTCTTCACCTCGAAACTGATTGATGGTCGATTCCCTGACTATGATCGCGTGATTCCAAAGGGTGGAGATAAGATCGTTCAGGCAAACCGTGAGGTTTTAAGACAGGGCCTTCTGCGAGCCTCCATACTCTCTAACGAGAAATATCGTGGTATCCGTCTTAACCTTACAAACAATCAGTTACGTGCCACAGTGAATAATCCTGAACAGGAAGAGGCCCAGGAAGAGCTCGATGTTACCTATGACGGTGAAGAGATCGAGATCGGATTCAATGTTTCCTACCTGGTCGATGCTCTTAACGCTATCAAACAGGAAGACATCGAAATTATCCTTATTGATGCCAATAGCAGCTGTTTGATCCATGGACTCGGTGATGACTCATCGCGTTATGTCGTCATGCCGATGCGCCTCTAAATCATCAACAGTATGTATCTAAAACGACTCGAGGTTAGAAATCTCCGTAATCTAACCTCGGTCTCCCTCTTCCCTTCGCCTGCACTGAATATTATCGAAGGTAAAAATGCCAGTGGTAAAACCAGCCTTCTTGAATCCATCCATCTCCTCGCACTCGCACGCTCCTTTCGCACACCCAAATCAGAACAACTGATTCAACACGGCGAGGACTCGTTCACGCTCTTTGCTGAAATCCAGGATCAGGAATCTCACCGACTGGGTCTTCAGCGCTTTAACGATAACCGACATATCATTCGTATTGACGGCAACAATGTCGACTCGCGTGCCAAGCTTGCTTCATTACTCCCGATACAGGTGATCACACCCGATAGTATTAGCCTGCTCATTGGCGGTCCGTCTGAGCGTCGTCGCTACCTCGATTGGCTGATGTTCCACGTGGAACCAAACTTTCACTCCCACTGGCATCTCTACCAACGTTCTCATAAGCAGCGCAATGCTCTGCTACGCCAGGGTAACGCTAAAACCCTCTCGATTTGGGATGAAGGAGTAATTGAAAACGGCGATCAGATAGATAGACTGAGAAAACGGGTCATACAGCGGCTACTCCCTCATATTCGTCACTATGCAGCTCTCCTCCTGCCGGATTGTGACTTTCAGCTCAGTTACCGTCAGGGCTGGAAAAATGACTTAACACTGTCTGAATCCATTCACCGCTCTGTGGATACGGACCTTAAACTCAAATACACCACGAATGGTCCACATCGAGCTGATCTGGTCTTTAAGGATGGAGGCGATAAAGTCTCGGAAGTTTTCTCACGTGGTCAACTAAAACTGTTACTATGTGCCCTTAAACTTGCCCAAATGGCGCTGCTTAGGGATGAGCAAAATATCACTCCGTTGGTACTTATTGATGATCTGCCGGCAGAGCTTGATAGCCATCACCGTAAACAACTTCTGACACTGCTCCACGAATTATCGACACAGGTCTTTGTCACAACCACAGCGCGTGAACTACTCGAGTTTTCTGCCTGGTCGGATGTGAGATTGTTCCACGTGGAACATGGTGATATCAAAGAAGTGGTATAATGGGCCAACTGAAGCACGGAGTGACGTATGAGCGAATATGATTCTTCCAGTATCAAGGTGTTGAAGGGACTGGATGCGGTAAGAAAGCGTCCAGGGATGTACATCGGGGATACCGATGACGGTACAGGTCTTCATCACATGGTCTTCGAGGTCGTCGATAACTCTATCGACGAGGCCCTTGCTGGTCATTGCAGTCAAATAGAGGTAGTGATTCATACCGATGGCTCTGTATCGGTCCGTGATAATGGGCGCGGCATACCGGTTGACTGGCACGAGGAGGAGGGTCGCTCAGCCGCGGAGGTTATACTTACTGTTCTGCACGCGGGCGGTAAGTTCGATGATAACTCCTATAAGGTGTCAGGTGGCCTGCATGGCGTGGGTGTCTCGGTCGTCAATGCCCTCTCTGAGAGCCTGAAGTTAACGATTCGTCGTACAGGGAAGAAGTACCAGCAGGAGTATTCGCTGGGAGAGCCCCAATATCCGCTTAAGGAGATTGCCGAGAGCAACAGCACCGGAACGGAAATTCGCTTTAAACCCAGTAGTGAAATCTTCACCCAGACTGAATATCACTACGATATCCTGGCCAAGCGCCTGCGTGAACTCTCCTTCCTCAATTCCGGCGTGAAGATTGTGCTGCGTGATGAGCGTTCGGCCAAAGAGGATATCTTCGAGTATGACGGCGGAATCAGCGCCTTTGTTGAACACCTGAATCGGAACAAAACACCGCTACACCAGACTGTGCTCCATTTTACGGCGGAGAAAGAGGGCATTACCGTCGAGGTAGCGATGCAGTGGAGCGATGCCTACCAGGAAAATATCTTCTGTTTCACCAATAATATTCCGCAGCGGGACGGTGGTACTCACCTGGCCGGACTACGTGGCGCCCTGACCCGAACGATTAATGGTTATATTGAATCCGAGGGGCTGGCTAAGAAGGCGAAAATCAATCCCAGCGGCGATGATGCCCGTGAGGGCCTGACTGCCGTACTTTCGGTGAAGGTGCCGGACCCGAAATTCTCCTCGCAGACCAAGGATAAACTGGTCTCCTCCGAGGTGAAGAGTGTGGTGGAATCCCTGGTCAGCGAACGTTTTTCAGACTTCCTGCTTGAGAATCCGAACGAATCCAAAGTGATTGCCGGTAAGGTGGTGGATGCAGCGCGAGCCCGAGAGGCTGCACGCAAGGCACGTGAGATGACCCGCCGTAAGGGGGCACTTGATGTAGCCGGTCTGCCCGGTAAGCTGGCGGATTGCCAGGAAAAGGACCCTGCCCTCTCCGAACTCTACCTGGTGGAGGGTGACTCCGCGGGCGGTTCAGCCAAACAGGGGCGTGACCGCAAAAATCAGGCGATCTTGCCGCTTAAAGGTAAGATACTCAATGTGGAGAAGGCGCGTTTCGATAAGATGCTCTCCTCTGCCGAGGTGGGAACCCTAATCACCGCACTGGGTTGCGGGATCGGCAAGGAGGAGTTTAATCCTGACAAGCTCCGTTACCACCGCATCATTATCATGACCGATGCGGATGTGGACGGTTCGCATATCCGTACCCTGCTTCTGACCTTCTTCTACCGTCAGATGCCCGAGTTGATTGAGCGGGGTCACATCTATATTGCCCAGCCACCGCTCTATAAGATCAAAAAGGGGAAACAGGAGCGCTACGTTAAGGATGATGGTGAGCTGAATAACTATCTTTTGCAGATTGCTATCGAAAATGCGGAACTGCATGTCAGTGTTGATTCACCGGCGATTAATGGCACTGCGCTGGAGCAACTGGCCCGTCAGTACCAGCAGGTGATGGCGACCATCGATCGGCTCGCCAGGCGTTATAACGATATTATTCTTGAGAAGATGGTTACCCTCCCCTCCGTCGCTGAGGGTGAGTTTGCCAACGGCAGTACGGAGAGTTGGTTTAATAATCTGGTGGAGATCCTCAACGAGGAGAATGCCCCCGAGCGACGTTATAGTGTGAAGTTCGAGAAAACGCCCGATGGCAGCATCGAGAGTGCCGTGATCAGTGAGTGGCGCCATAGTGTTCCGACTGATTTTCACTACCAGTCTGACTTCTTTGGCACGCCGGAGTATGAGGCGATCCGTATGCTCGGCGAAGAGTTGCATGGTCTGGTTGGTGATGGCGCTTATGTCTCACGAGGGGAGCGCAGACAGGACATCGAGAGCTTTACCGAGGCACTGGTGTGGCTGTTAAACGAGGCGAAGCGTGGTCAGCACGTCCAGCGCTATAAGGGCCTGGGTGAGATGAATCCGGAACAGCTGTGGGAGACGACCATGGACCCAGAGAGTCGTCGTCTGTTGCAGGTGACCATCGAGGATGCCATCGCCGCCGATGATATCTTCACCACCCTGATGGGTGACAATGTCGAGCCGCGGCGTGAATTCATCGAGCAGAATGCCCTGCAGGTGGAGAACCTGGATATCTAGTTGGATATGATGTAAGTACTTACTCTCTACAGAGGGTAGACAATAAAAAAGGGGAAGGTGCCTGGCACCCTCCCCTTTTTGTTTGGAACGGAGACGAATTACTCGTTGTGGTACGAGGTAATGCGCTCAACTTCGTTCTTGGAACCCAGCACAACCGGCACACGCTGATGCAGCTCCTTGGGCTGAAGCTCCATAATGCGCTCACGACCGGTGGTGGAGGCACCGCCTGCCTGCTCGACGATAAAGGACATCGGATTGGCTTCGTACATCAGGCGAAGCTTGCCCTCGGTGCCTTTGGCCTTCATCTTCTCGTCGATCGGGTACATAAAGACACCGCCGCGGGTCAGGATGCGGTGAACCTCAGCGACCATAGAGGCGACCCAGCGCATGTTGAAGTCTTCGCCACGGGCACCCTCTTTACCCTGCAGGCACTCGTCGACGTAACGCTTAACCGGCTCTTCCCAGTGGCGCATGTTGGAGGCGTTGATGGCGAATTCGCGGGTCTCTTCCGGGATGGTCATGTTGGGGTGAGTGAGTACGAACTCACCAATATTCATGTCCAGGGTGAAGCCATTGACGCCCTGGCCGGTAGTCAGGACCAGCATGGTGGAGGGGCCGTACAGCGCGTAACCGGCGCAGACCTGTTCGGTACCTGCTTGGAGGAAATCCTCAGCAGTAGGATTCTCGCAATCGCCCTTGCAGCGGAGGATGGAGAAGATGGTACCGACGGAGACGTTGACGTCCATGTTGGAGGAGCCGTCAAGCGGGTCGAAGGTCAGCAGATACTTGCCTTTCGGGTTGTCATCAGGGATGTGATAGATATCATCCATCTCCTCGGAGGCCATGGCGGCCAGGTGACCTGCCCACTCATTGGTCTGCAGGAAGACATCATTGGTGATGATATCCATTTTCTTCTGCTCTTCGCCCTGAACGTTCTCGGAACCGGCGGCGCCCAGAACACCAACCAGCTCACCGTGATTAACCAGGTTGGAGATCACCTTGCAGGCGGTGGTGACGTCGTTGAGCAGCGAGGTGAAGTCACCAGTCGCGCCCTGGAGCTTACGCTGCTCCTCGATAATGAATTGCGTAACACTTGTACGATGGTTGTGCATATCGTATAACCCTCTAAAAATAAACGAAAAAACGTCTACCGAATGCACTGCATCCGGTGAAATTCGGTACTCATTGAAGTTGTCTGCAGAGTCGTACGGCAGACTGTTGCCTCGCTGGCCGCAGAGGCGGCGAATGGCAAATTGCCGCCAATGATAACATAAATAAGCGTATTAATAATTTTTAATACAACCCTCAGTGGTATAAGGG
>JBEPXU010000036.1:0-12092 GCA_041641735.1 Ectothiorhodospiraceae bacterium | reverse complement strand
GTTGGGCGATATCGAGTAGCTGCTCGTTCTCCTTGCGGGCATGGGCGCGGTTTGCCGTGGCAAAGCGTTGTGCAAGGGTCTTAAGGCTGGCGACATCATCGATGTGCTCGGGTTGGGTCATCAAAGGTGCCAACTCCGTCCACAGTGCATCCAGTTCCTTATGCTCCTGCTCCAGCTGGTCTACCACCCCGACCAGTTCTTGTGACTGACGCGACAGGAGCGGGAACAGGTCCTCCTCCTCGTCGGCGTGGTGGTGCTTTGCCGCGGTGGAAAAATATCTATGAATCTTGTCGGCCGCCCTACGAGCTTCCTGGTCATAGCCCTGGGTGGCAAGGTGTTCTGCCAGCCGTTCAACCATATCGCAGTGCTGAAAGATGTTTTCATGACAGGCGCGCAGCAGCCCGATCGGGTCGCTGAAATCCGGCGCTGCTTTAGGGAATGGGTTGTTGGCATTCATAAGCCCGAGTTTATCAGGGCTTGCGGGAGGATGGGTAGTTTCTAAGGGATGACAGGCGGCAGATAAGTCCTGCCGCCTGCGCTGTTACTTAAGCCACTCGTTGACCATGGCGAGGTCTGTCTCACTCAGTGAGCCGGCGGCCTGCTTGAGTTGCAGGGTGGCGAGAATGTAGTCGTAGCGGGCCTTATAGTATTCGCTCTGCGCTTGGAACCGCACCTGCTGGGCATTAAGGACGTCCACCGCAGTACGGGTGCCGACCTCGAAACCGGCCTGGGTAGCCTCAAGCGCGGTTTGCGCCGAGGAGAGGGCTTGCTTGCGCGCCTTGACCTGACTGATGCCAGTGGTGACTGCCAGGTAGGCACTGCGGGTATTGCGAATGGTGGTTCGGCGCTGCTGTTCCAGGTTTTCCGTCGCCTGGTTATACAGGGCACGGGCCTCGCGGGTTTGCGCCGTGGTGAGACCGCCAGAATAGATCGGTACATTGAGTTGCAACCCAATCGCACTATCGGTTCGTTCGCTGCCGAACTCATAGTCAGTGCTGTCACTGTAGCTCTGGCTGGCGACCAGATCCAGAGTGGGGTAGTGGCCGGCCTGGCGGCGATTCATCTCCTCTGCGGCCACGCGGGAGGCGGCATCGGCAGCCAGCAGGGAGAGGTTCTGCTGTTTTGCCTTTTCCACCCAGTCAGTGATGCTCGCCGGATCGGGATTCAGTAGCGGGACCTCGTCCTTGAGTGTGGCCAGGGACACCGGTCCACGACCGATGATGGCTCGCAGGTTTTCGCGGGCAATATCGAGTTGGTTCTGTGCCGCCAGTTCCGCTGCCACGGCCGCATCGTAGCCGGCCTGGGCCTCGTGTACGTCGGTAATGGCAGAGAGGCCGACTTCGAAACGCTGCTGGGTCTGGCGAAGTTGCTGGCTGATGGCGCGCTTGGTGGCCTCTGCGGTGGTCACGTTGTCCTGGGCGGCCAGCAGGTTGAAGTAGGCCTCAGCCGCTCGAAGAATGGTTCCCTGGCGTGCGGCTTCATACTCGGCGTTGGCCCTGGCGATATTGGCGTCTGTCTGGCGCAACTGTACATAGTATTCATGGTGGTAGATGCTTTGACTCAGACTGAGGGTGTAGCCCTGGCTGTTGAAGTCGCTTTCGCCGGTGGAGGAGAAGGGGCTGGTGGTTTCTGTGATGTCCTGATTGTTGTGCGTGTAGTTGGCAGAGAGATTGACCTGCGGTAACAGGGCGGCGCGGCTCTGGGCACGGGTCTCCTCGGCGGCGCGGTTGGCGGCCTCTGCAGCGCGTAACTGCGGGTCGTTTTCCTGGGCGAGCCGGTAGATATCGAGCAGGTCCTCGGCATGGCTTACAGCACTGCCGAGCAGCATGGCGGTTGCAGCGAACAGGGTGATGGCAACTCGTTGCATTATGCATCCTTTGTCTACAGGGTTGGTGTCAGTCCTTGCCGGTTTGACGCTATGCGAACCGGCGCGTTCCACGCAGCATATTGACAGTATACTACCAAAGCCGCCGCGCGCATCAATATTAGCGAACACTTATATTGAGGCTGGAGCCCAATAAATTCAATAGTAGACCCGTCGGCGAGGCAATGCAGGTGGTATGGTATAGAACAACAAAGGGGCCGTTAGGCCCCTTTGTGCAGAGTCATCCAGTGAAGCCTGCTAGAAAACAAACTCTTCGGTTGAGGTGTTCCCCTTGAGAGGCGGGATTGCCGTCTCAAACAGGACCTCTTCACGCCACTCATTGGCATTGACCCGGGTAACCAGAATCGCTTCCATAATGGGTTCTTTACCGACCACAGCAAACAATCGACCGCCGATTTGCAGGTTCTCTTTAAGGCCCTGTGAGAGGCGGGCCATGGAGCCAGTAACGGCAATGACATCGTAGGGCTGCGCCTTGTTCCAGCCGTCGGCAGCATTGCCCTCTTCCAGGGTGACATTCCCGATACCGTGCGCCTTTAGCCTGGCTGCGGCCTGTTCAAGCAGTTCAGGCAGGATCTCGATAGAAACCACCTCCGCTGCCAGCCCCGCCAGAAGGGCGGTGACATAACCACTACCGGTGCCGACCTCCAGTACCTTGTCTGTAGTCTTGATCGCCAGGCTCTGCAACATGCGGGCTTCCAGTTTGGGTTCCATCATCACCTCGCCATGCCCCAAGGGCAGGGCCGTGTCGGTAAAGGCCTGGCTGCGATACTCGGCAGGAACAAAGTCTTCGCGCGGGACACGCAGGATCAGGTCGAGAACACGCTGGTCCAGCACATCCCATGGACGGATCTGCTGTTCAATCATGTTATGGCGCGCTTTTTCGATATTCATATCGGCCATGCAAATTTCCCCGGTAGTGATGAAAAAACAGGACAAAGACTAAGCATTTTACGGCCATCAGGCAAGGCCAGAGGCTGTGATGGAGGTATAAACAGGGATTGGGGAGTTCCTGGCTATGAGTAAGCGTTTGCTAACCTTATGTTTGTTGTTTTTATAGGGTTTTTTCATGCGGACAACAATGCGGCAGCTTGAAAAACCGACCCGTATCATATACCTTTAGCGGTCACAGCTAGGGGCGCCTGTACAGCGGGCTGAGATAAACCCTTCGAACCTGATCCGGTTAATGCCGGCGTAGGGAAGCTGAACGCTGAATCATCCGGCGCTCGCTTTCCTCCCTACCAGAGAGAGCCATCATTATGAGCGCCATCCCGGAAGAATTCCTGAAGAAGACCTCCCAGCTTTCCGAAGAGGTCACCAAGCCGTTCCCCAAATCGAAAAAGATCTACGTAACAGGATCGCGCGAGGATATCCGCGTGCCGATGCGCGAGATCAGCCAGGACGATACTCATACCTCGGACCAGCCCGAGAGTAATCCGCCGATCTTTGTCTACGACACCTCCGGTCCCTACACCGATCCGGCCGCCAAGATCGACCTGATGACCGGCCTGCCCGCACTGCGGGAGCAGTGGATCGAGGAGCGGGGTGACACCGAATTTCTGGACGGTCCCACCTCCGAGTACGGCGCCGAGCGCCAGAACGACCCGGAACTGGCCGACCTGCGTTTCGAGCACATCCGCAAACCGCGCCGCGCCAAGGAGGGGGCCAACGTCACCCAGATGCACTACGCGCGCCAGGGCGTTATCACCCCGGAGATGGAGTTCGTCGCCATCCGCGAGAACAACAAGCTGCAGGAGATGCGTAACGACCCGCGTTACGCCAAGCTGCTGCGCCAGCACCCGGGTCAGTCCTTCGGTGCCAATATCCCCGATGAGATCACCCCCGAATTCGTACGCGATGAGGTGGCCGCCGGTCGAGCGATTATTCCCTCGAACATCAACCACCCGGAGATGGAGCCGATGATCATCGGCCGCAACTTCCGCGTGAAGATCAACACCAACATCGGTAACTCTGCGGTGACCTCCTCCATCGAGGAGGAGGTAGAGAAGCTGGTCTGGTCCTGCCGCTGGGGTGGCGATACCCTGATGGATCTGTCCACGGGCAAAAACATCCACGAGACACGCGAGTGGATCCTGCGTAACGCCCCGGTGCCGATCGGTACCGTGCCGATCTACCAGGCGCTGGAGAAGGTCAACGGCAAGGCCGAGGAGCTGACCTGGGAGATCTTCCGCGACACCCTGATCGAGCAGGCCGAGCAAGGGGTGGACTACTTCACCATCCACGCCGGTGTGCGCCTGCGTTACGTGCCGCTGACCGCCGAGCGGGTCACCGGCATCGTCTCCCGCGGCGGCTCGATCATGGCCAAGTGGTGCCTGGCGCACCACCAGGAGAGCTTCCTCTACGAACACTTCGATGACATCTGCGAGATCATGAAGGCCTACGATGTCGCCTTCTCCCTCGGCGACGGCCTGCGTCCCGGTTGCCTGGCCGATGCCAACGATGCGGCCCAGTTCGGCGAGCTGGAGACCCTCGGTGAGCTGACCCAGCGCGCCTGGGAGCACGACTGTCAGGTGATGATCGAGGGCCCCGGTCACGTGCCGATGCAGATGATCAAGGAGAACATGGATAAGGAGCTGAGCGACTGTTACGAGGCGCCGTTTTATACCCTCGGTCCGCTGACCACCGACATCTCCCCCGGCTACGACCACTTCTCCTCCGGTATCGGTGCCGCGCAGATCGGCTGGTACGGTACCGCCATGCTCTGCTACGTCACACCCAAGGAGCACCTGGGTCTGCCCAACAAGGAGGACGTGCGCGAGGGGATCATCACCTATAAGGTCGCCGCCCACGCCGCGGACCTGGCCAAGGGTTTCCCCGGTGTGCAGCTGCAGGACAACGCCATGTCCAAGGCGCGTTTCGAGTTCCGCTGGCACGACCAGTTCGCCCTGGCGCTGGACCCGGAGAAGGCGATGGAATTCCACGACGAGACCCTGCCCAAGGAGGCGCACAAGGTGGCGCACTTCTGCTCTATGTGCGGCCCCAACTTCTGTTCCATGAAGATCACCCAGGACGTGCGCGATTACGCCGCCGCCCAGGGGCTCGATTCGGAAGAGGCAATCATGAAGGGTATGGAAGAGAAGGCGGTGGAGTTCAAGAACACTGGCGCCGAGCTCTACAAAAAGACCTGACAGGGTTTGTCCCGGTACGCCGAAGGCGTACCGGGGAGATTTCCCATTATCATTCTCCCTTGATGAACTTTGCACAGCGTCTTCGGCAACTGGACCGGTTGCTGGATGATAATGCGTGGCTGTGGCGCCCGCAGCCGTTCAAAGAGGCGCGGCCCGGCTGGTGTCATGATGTGCCTGAGCTGTGTGAAGCCCTGCGGGCACTTTCTGATTCAGAGTTGCAGCGGTTGAGCCAGGATGATGCCGCCCTTCGTTCCCTGCTGAACCGATACCTTCCCGAGCTTGAGGCATTGTGGCCCTTAACCGAATTGCCCGCCTGCGCGAGGAGGGACCTGCCTGGGCCCGGTCCCCACTTTGCTGCGGGTATCCCGGGGCGCAAGTGGCAACAGATCGATGCCTTCAGTGCCTCTCTGGCGGAGGTGAAGGCGCCTTTGCTGGAATGGTGCGGTGGCAAAGGACATCTGGGGCGACTGCTGGCGAGGCAGTGGCAACAACCGGTGTTGACGCTGGAGCTTGAGGGCGAGCTGTGTGAACAGGGTGAGGCGCTGGCGACGCGTGTCGGTGTCGATCAGCAGTTTTACCAGGGCGATGCGCTGCAGCCAGCGGTAAAGACCGTGCTGGCCAATCGCCATGCCGTGGCCCTGCATGCCTGTGGTGAGTTGCACCGCACCCTTATCCGGGCCGGGGTGGAGGCAAAAGTCCCGTCGATGGATATCGCACCCTGTTGTTATCACCTCCATGGCAAGGACACCTACGAACCCCTCAGTGAGGGGCTGCGTCTGCACCTGTCGCGGGACGATATGCGTATTGCCGTGACCGAAACCGTTACCGCCATCGGCAGAGAGGTGCGTCAGCGCGATACCGAAATGGCCTGGAAGCTGGCTTTCAATGCCCTGCGCAGTGACCTCAGCGGGGACAGGGAGTATCGCCCACTCAAGCCTATCGACAAGCGCTGGCTAAAGTATGGGTTTTCGGGCTTTTGCCAGGCTCTGGCGCAACGCGAAGGGGTCGTGCTGCCAGATGAAGGTGTCGACTGGAAGCGTTATGAGGAAGCGGGTTGGCGGAGGCAGCGCGAGACCATGCGCCTTTCCCTGGTGCGTCACGCCTTTCGCCGAGCCATCGAGATGTGGCTGATGCTCGACTTGGCCAATTACCTTATCCGGCATGGTTATCGGGTCAGCCTTGGTACGTTCTGTGGACGCGAATTGACGCCGCGCAATATCCTGATTTCTGCAAGGCGCGAAGAGGGCATGAATTAATCGCTGCTTGTTTTCTTAGGCCAAATCGCCTAGTAAATAGGCATGAGGAGCAGCTTTTTTACCCTTAAGGCCTATTCGGTTGCCCTGCTGACACTGGCGGCCGGGGCGGGGCTTAGCCTCCATCTTTCGGACTGGGGCTGGCTTTCCCGCTCAGGCTCGCTGGTGGTGATTAACGGTATTATTCTCACCTCTCACCAGATCATCGAACACATCCATCAATTGGGCCGCTGGCAGGCGGGGGATTCCCCCTGTAGCCGTGACTGGGCACGCGCCGATCGCCGGCACTTTGTACATGCGGATCACCAGGTTCGCTGGGTGAGCGAGAAGCACGGCCTGTTCATGCTGGTCTTCGGCACACTGGTCTGGGGATTCGGGGACCTTCCCGAGTTGTTTTGAACAGGCTGTCGCTAGGGCTGTTCAGGCAGTCGCTCGCGAAGTTCCCGGAGTTCCTCACGCAGTGCCCGGATCTCTGAGCCCAGGCTGGCGCTATCCTCATGGACCACCTTTTCGATATGTTCCCGCTCCTCGTGGTCGACCTGGTGCATGCTCTGCATGGTGTCGACGATAATGCCGATGAACAGGTTGAGCATGGTGAAGGTGGCGATAAGGATGAAGGGAATGAAGTAAAGCCAGGCGTAGGGGTAGACCTCCATCACTGGGCGCACAATCCCCATTGACCAGGATTCCAGCGTCATGATCTGGAACAGGGTATACATGGAACCGCCGATTGATCCAAACCATTGAGGAAACTGATCGCCAAAAAGGCTGGTGGCCATCACGGCGAAGACATAAAAAAGGATCAGCATCAGCAGGGCGATGGAAGAGATGCCGGGAATGGCATGCAACAGCGCCTCCACCACAAAACGCAGCCTCGGCATCATTGAGATCATCCGCAAAACCCGAAGGACGCGAAGGGCACGCAGCACCGCCAGTGGTCCGCTGGCAGGTACCAGGGCAATGGCCACAACGATAAAATCGAAATTGTTCCAGGCCCGGCGGAAGAAGCCGCCGCCGTGAGCGAAAAGCTTGAGGAGGATCTCAAGCACGAAGGCCGCGAGGATGATCTGATCGGCAAGGATGAGCGCATCACCTGCCGTGGCCATTGCGGTGCTGGAGGTTTGGAGGCCCAGGGTAATAGCATTGAGAATGATCAAGCCGATAATAAACTGCTGGACCGGCCTGGATTCCACCCATTCACCGGCGCGCATGCGCAATGTTGCTGTGTGCATCGTACTCTCTCGTTGGAAGGTTGATACAGGATGTCGGATTATATCCGGCCGCTGCAGGAGGGCAAGAGGTCCACTTGGCTGTGCTAGTGGGATTGACCGGCGTGGCGTGCGAGCAACTCCTTCGACTCTTTTCGGCTCAGGATCTTCCCTGGCAGGGGAATGAGGCCGGCCACCCGTTGGCGATAGTCCCGGTACACCTCACCGTGATAGACAATCAGCTTGCGTTCCTCCAGGCGTGAGCCGATCACCAGATAGAGGGTGACAAGCGAATAGATAAGCAGCTGTGTTGTTGTCATATCACGGGTCCAGAGAATAACCAGAATGAGGAAGTACCATGGGTGACGCACATAACGGTGAAAGGGGGAGATCTGGAAGTGTTCCTGGTCTTGAATCTCGTGTATCTCACCACGTGCCTGACTCAGTCCCATGAATTCGTCCATATCATAAAGCCTGAAGGAGTAGAGCAGTGCGATAAAGGCCACCAGGGCAATCGCATTGACGCTGTAGAAGGCCATACCCTGCCACTGCCAGAGCGTTTCCCCCGGATAGCGCCAGGCAAGATAGACAAGGGGTAGCGCCAGCAGCACTGCCAGGATATTGAAGCCAAGGCGATAATAGGGGACGAGTGTCGGGCAGCAGTCGGCTACCCGCTGTTTCATCCACAGCGAGGAGAGCAGTGAGTGAAGGACAAAGTAGCCCACAAAGACCATAATGATCAGTATGTATTGCATGGGTGCCGATTGGGTGCGGTTTGCGTTAGTAAAGCATAGATGAGATTGTCTCCTGCGCAGATAGGTGAGTGACCTGACTGCCGCAGAGGTGTACGACGACTATTCTACACCGAACAGTCTGAAGTGAGAGGGTTATTGTGGAAAGTAATGTATCAGGCATGATTATGTCGAGCATCTATAAAGAGTGGGATCTGGACGAGCCGGATCGCACCCTGCTTGATGAGTTGGGACTGGAGGGGGCAGAGGCGATTTGCGCCATCCATGTGACACTTGGTCAAGTGTTCGCCCATAATCCCCAGCTGGCGGCTCTATGGCCGACCACGCCAAACAAGGCCCTGAACAACCTTTCACCCATGGAGGTCATTCGCAAGGAGGGGATGAGTGGACTCAAGCGGGTGATGTCTTTTCTGGATTTATCCGTGTAGCGGTAGTGTCCCTTACGTTAAACCCGAGAAGTGAGTAAAGAGCGGACGATGGCAAACGGCAAAGACGAACCGCAGGGTAATCTTATCCTGCGTACCCTGGCGATGCCGGCGGATACCAACGCCAACGGTGATATGTTTGGCGGCTGGATAATGTCGCAAATGGATATCGCCGGCGGCATCCTGGCCAAGGAGGTATCAAACTCCCGAACCGTGACGGTAGCGGTTGAGTCCATACAGTTCATCCGCTCGGTTCACGTGGGGGATGTGGTCTGCGTTTACGGCAGTGTGGTGCACACCGGGAACACCTCGATGAAGATCAACCTGGAGGTCTGGGTCAAACCGATCCTGCGTGAGAACGAGGACCAGCGTAGTCGCTTCAAGGTCACCGAGGCAGCCTTTACCTACGTGGCGATCGACGGAAACGGCAACAAGCAGCCGGTTAAGCGCTAGTTATTACCTAAGCAGACACTCCACCATTTGGGTGCACCTTCCATTGCGAGGCTGCAGAGAGTGTCGGGTGAGACTCCCCAGAGGCCAGACCGGTAAACAGGGTACCGACGGGCCTGACGCCGACGGTTTTAGCCGTCATGTTCAACTGTTTCACCGTGATAGACAATACGGGCGATCCATCCCGGTGCGGCGCTGGAGGCGATGAGCAGCGCTTTTTTCTGTGACACTCCTTTCTTGTGTAGTTTCGGCGCCGGTTGCCCCCATGGCCAGTAGGTATAGACAATCAGTCTTTGCATAAATTGTTTGAACAGGGCGGTTACTCCGTAGATATTGGTCGGCGAGGCAAGGATGAGCGCATCGGCTGCTTCAATTCGTTCAACCAGTTCGTGCATGGCATCGTGCTGTGCGCAGGTAGCGGGGACTGTTCCCGGTTACTGGGTGCACTCCCGGCAGTTGAGACAGAACTCGATTGGCGTATTGCGCAGCAGGATAACCTTAACGTTCGCACCACGCTCCCTGGCAGCAGCGGCCACTGCCTCGAGCGCCTGATCGGTCATCCCGTCATCACGGTAGGAACCGTTGATTGCGATGATTGTTTTCCCACCATTTGTGTCCCGCTTCCATCTTCTTCGCCATCATGCTAACTATATAGTTAACCGAAGAGGTTCCATGAGGATTTTAGAATGACAGGGAGGGGGAATGACTCACGGACGTTACCTGCAGATTCTTAGCCTGATCTATGCGGTTATATGGTCACTGCTTGCGATCTCACCGCTCGATCGCCACGACTGGGCACTGGAAAATGTGCTGGTTCTGATCGCAGTGATTGTATTGGGGCTGAGCTATCGTCACCTGATGCTGTCGCGAATCTCCTATACCCTCATCTTCCTTTTCCTCTGCCTGCACGCCGTTGGGGCCCACTACACCTATGCCGAGGTTCCCTACAACGCCTGGTTCGAGAGTCTATTCGGCACCTCGTTTAACGAACTGTTCGGTCTGGAGCGCAACCACTTCGACCGCATGGTCCATTTCAGTTACGGTCTGCTACTGGCCTATCCGATTCGTGAGATGTTCCTGCGTGTTTCCAACATGAGGGGGTTCTGGGGCTACTTCTTTCCCCTTGATGTCACCATGTCCACCTCCATGATTTATGAGTTGGTCGAGTGGTGGGCAGCGGTGCAGTTTGGTGGTGATCTTGGTATGGCGTTTCTTGGCACCCAGGGTGATCCCTGGGATGCCCATAAGGATATGGCGTTGGCGAGTCTCGGCGCACTGATTGCCATGTTGGTCACCGCAGGGCTGAATTACTACCTGCAGCGTGATTTTGCCCGCGAGTGGGTGGACAGTGTGAAGGTGAGGCGCAAGGAACCGCTCGGGGAGGATGAGTTGCGCCGCCTCTGGCGGGAGCGGCACCCACGCTGATTATCCCTTCATATGCTCCAGTAGCTGTTTGCGTAGCGCCTTGGGCACACCCTCGATACTCAGGGTATCGGTGTCCGCATCATAGCTGACGCGCTTGTTGAGCTGGTAGGAGTTGAAGCTGATCGCAAGGTCCTTTTCCCGTCCGGTAAACTTGACGTAGCGGCGCAGGCTGCGCCGATCCAGCATCACCTCAGGCTGCTCCTCGGTATGTTGTGCCACGGTGCGGACAAAGGCATCGGTATCGATGTCGTCGATATTGCCCGCCAGTTCGCGCACGGAAACTGGTGCATCCTGCTCCTCCCGCTCCATGCAGTACTCTGCCACCCGGCTGCGATAGTCGTCGACCTTCTCCTTGGGGAGTTCGCGGGCGTACGCCTCAATGCCTTCGAGAAAGGTGAGGGTGGCCTCCTCCTTGTTGAGACCGTTGGCAAAACCGGTCAGGGTGCGAAACGCCTCCAGCAAGGGCGGATTGCCGCGCGGTGGCAGCAGTGAAAGGTACGCATAGTCACGCCGTTCTTTCCATTCGGCCAAATCCACCTTGATACCGAACAGCGAGGAGCCGGTATCGACGCTGTACGCGGGTACCACTTCCAGTGCGTCATTGAGCTGCAGTGCCTGTTGTTGGCCGGCAATGAAAATATGAAACAGGTGATGGTCAAGGGCCTTCTCCTCGAACAACAAAAGGTGGCCCTGGAAATCGACCTTACCCTGCTCCAGTTGCCCACGGAAGGTCTCCAGCAGTTCGGTACTCATTTCGGTAAACGCCTGCTCTTTGCTCATCAGAGCTTCCAGTCCCCGTTGCAGCGGGGAAGGCTTGCCTTCGTTGTCGAAGCTGCCGTGTTCACGGCTGATGCGCGAGAGAAAACCACCCTTGAGTTTGGCGAACAACTCCTCGCTGTAGCCTTCCAGCGGCAGCTCTTTGTCGCGCAGGGTCAGTTCGGTCTTCCCCTCGCCGGTGCTGACAAGGCGGTGGGCAATGGCGTGTACGAGCGGCATGGTATTCCTTCGTGGCTGAGGTGATGAAGGCAGCCGATTTTACCCCTATCGGCAGGCTTTTGATAATGCCAATCAATCGTCGGGATGAGCCGGCATGCGCAGCAGCATAAACAGGGCTATGCAGGAAAACAGGGCACCGATGCCGAAGGTATAGAGCGGGTCCACATCCCACAACGCACCGGCCACCAGACCGGCGGGCAGTGCCGCCAGGCTGGTGGCCATGTGGTAGGCACCCAGGGCGGTACCTCGCCCCTCGTGGCTGGCCAGATCGGCCACGTAGGCTCTTTCTGTCGCCTCGACGAAGGCGAAGTTCACGCCGTAGAGCAGGAACAACAGTAGCAGCGGCCACAGGCTGTCGGCATAGAGAAAGCCGAGGCAGAGCACGGTAAACAGACCGTAACCAACGAGCAGCACCCGTTGCCGGCCGATACGGTCCGAGAGCAGACCAGCTGGAAGGGCAAAGACGGTGGAAGAGAGCTGGTAAAGGGCATAGAGCATTAGTGGGATCGCCACCGCCAGGCGGCCGTCGAAGGCCCCGTCGGCGCGCAGGAT